>JAPKHB010000090.1 GCA_026647295.1 Planctomycetota bacterium
CGAGCTGCGTGTCGTCGCTGCCGCACGTGATGTAGAAGTCGGACTGCGGCGCGCCGTGGCAGCTCGAGCTGTTGCAGCCGCCGTTGGTGCGCTCGTCGGTGCCGTCGAAGAGCGGCTGCACTCGATCACGGAACTCGGCGAAGTTCGGGTTCGAGAGGTACGGCATCGGATCGAAGTCGCTCGGCACCGACGTGTTGCACGAGCCCGTGCCGCTGACCGACGGCGTCGGCGGCGGCAGGCCGTTCTCCGTCGCGCCGTTCTCCATCCACGTGAGCAGCGTGAGGTACGCGTCCTCGCCGACGAGCAGGTTGGGGCCGCCGACGTGGGCGACCTCGAGGTCCTTGAACTCGTCGCCGTACGCGATCGCGAGCTGCGACGAGCCGACCGCCTTGATGAGCATGAGCGGCAGCGGATACGCGCCGAACGGCCGCAGGAGGTCGCGGCGCTTCTGCACGTTCTCGAAGCTCGTCACGTCGAGGTTGCCGGCGGCGAACTGGAAGGGATCCTCCGGGTTCGCCTGGTGACACCCGGAGGTGTTGCCGGCGCACGAGTTGACGAGGATCGGCTCGATGTGGCGCTGGTAGTAGGTGCGGCGTGGCGGAGGATCGCTACACGCGACGAGCGCGAGCGGGCCTGGCCGAGCGCGCCCGCCGGGAGTGGGCCGCGCTGGCCGAGCGGCGCGCCCGGGCCGGCGTGCGGCCCGACCCCCTCCGCCCGGCCCCCCAGGGGGGGGCCCCGGCGGGGCCCGGCGCACCCGCCTGGCCCCCGCCCCCGGGGTCCGCCTAGTAGCGGTACCAGGTGGGCTTGTAGGGCCCTTCGCGCGGCACGCCGAGGTACTCGGCCTGCTCCGGCGTGAGTTCGGTGAGGCGCACCCCCAACTTGGCCAGGTGCAGGCGCGCGACCTCCTCGTCCAGGTGCTTGGGCAGCGTGTGCACGCCGACGGCGTAGGGCTCCTCGGCCGTCCACAGGGCGATCTGGGCCAGGACCTGGTTGGTGAAGGAGTTGCTCATCACGAACGAGGGATGGCCCGTGGCGCAGCCCAGGTTCACCAGCCGCCCGCGCGCGAGCAGGATCAGGCGCCGGCCGCTGGGCAGGGTGAACACGTCCACCTGGTCCTTCACGGGCTCCTCGGTGACGCCCGCGGTGCGCTCGAGCCAGGCCACGTCGATCTCGTGGTCGAAGTGCCCGATGTTGCACAGGATCACGTTGTCCTTCATCGCCTGCATGTGCGCGCCGGTGACCACCCGGCAGCAGCCCGTCGCGGTGACGAAGATGTCGCCCACCGGGGCCGCGGCCTCCATCGTCGTGACCTCGTACCCCTCCATGGCGGCCTGGAGGGCGCAGATGGGGTCGATCTCCGTGATCAGCACCCGGGCCCCGAGGCCGCGCATGCTCTGCGCGCAGCCCTTGCCCACGTCGCCGTAGCCGCACACGACCACCACCTTGCCGGCCACCATCACCCCCGTGGCGCGCTTGAGGCCGTCGGCCAGCGACTCACGGCAGCCGTACAGGTTGTCGAACTTCGACTTGGTGACCGAGTCGTTCACGTTGATCGCCGGCACCTTGAGGCGCCCCTCGGCGTGGGCCCGGTACAGCCGGCTCACGCCCGTGGTGGTCTCCTCGGTCAGCCCGCGGATCTCTGCGAGCAGCCCGGGGTGGCGGTCGTGGACGATCCAGGTCAGGTCCCCGCCGTCGTCGAGCAGCATGTTGGGCCCGCGGCCGTCCGGCCAGCGCAGCGTCTGCTCGATGCACCACTCGTACTCTTCCTCGGTCTCGCCCTTCCAGGCGAAGACCGGGACTCCGGCGGCGGCGACCGCCGCGGCCGCGTGGTCCTCCGTCGAATAGATGTTGCAGGAGGACCAGCGCACCTCGGCGCCCAGCCGCACCAGGGTCTCGATCAGCACCGCCGTCTCGATGGTCATGTGCAGGCAGCCGGCGATGCGGGCCCCCGCGAGCGGCCGGGCGCGGGCGTAGCGCTCGCGCAGCGCCATCAGCCCCGGCATCTCGGGCTCCGTGATCGCGATCTCCCGCCGTCCGGCCTCGGCCAGGGCGATGTCCTTCACCTTGTAGTCCTGGGCGGTGGCCACCTTCATGCGCGGGCTCCTCGAGGGGGACGGTCCCCGGCGCGGAGTGTAGTCCGGGCCGGGCCCTTGGCCGTCCCCTGGCCGGGCCGCCCGGCCGGGCGGCCCCCGGTCGCTTCGTCCCGCCCGTTCGACCTCGCGCGGCGCGGGATTCGGTGTCAGACTCCCGGACGTGGCTGCCCCGGAGCGTCGCGTCCTGATCCTCGGCGACCGGCGCCGCCCGGGCGTGGCGGCCGGCGTCGAGCGCGCCCTGCCCGCCCTCACCCGGCGCGTCACGGTGGTCGGCGTCGACCTGGACGAGGCGCTCGACCTGGGCCGGGTCGAGGCCGACCTCCTGCTCGTCTTCGGCGGCGACGGCTCGATCCTGCACGTCGCCCGCCGGCTCGGCCCACGCCGCGTGCCCGTGCTCGGCGTCAACTACGGCCGCTTCGGCTTCCTGGCCGACCTGCGCCCCGACGGGCTGCTCGAAGGGCTCGCGCGCTGGCTGGCCGGCCGCTTCACCGTGAGCGAGCGCGCGCGGCTGCGCGTGCGCTACCACGGCGAGGACGGCTCGCAGCGCGAGTGGCTGGCCCTCAACGACGTGGTGGTGGGGCGCGGCCGCCTCGGGCGCATGGTGGACGTGGACGTGCGCATCGACGGGGAGCCGGCGGTGAGCTACGCCGGCGACGGGCTGATCGTGGCCACGGCCACGGGCTCGACGGCCCACGCGCTCGCGGCCGGCGGCCCGATCCTGGACCCGACGGTGGCGGCCCTGGTGATGGTGCCCATCGCCCCCCACGCGCTGGCGACCCGGCCGCTGGTGCTCGCCGGGGGCCACCGCATCGAACTCTCCGCGCGCGGCAGCCGGGCGCCAGCCCAGGTGACCGTGGACGGCGCCGACCCGCTGCCGATGGGGGACGGCGAGCGCGTGGAGGTGGCCGACGCCCAGGCCCCGCTCGCGCTCGTCCACGTGACGGGCGGACCCTTCTACGAGACCCTGCGCTCCAAACTGGGCTGGCGCGGGCGGCCCGACTACGCCCCCGAGGGCGACGGGGCCCAGGAGCCCGGGGCGTGAACGCCGGCGGCATCGACCCGGTCCTCTTCCCGGAGGGCTTCCTCGAACTGCTGGCCGCGGTCCCGGGCCTGGTGCGGCGGCTGCACGGCGGGCCGGCCGACGGCCGCCGCGCGGTGCGCTCCGAGGGGGGGCGCTTCCTGTTTCGCGGCCACCGGACCTACCGCCCCGGCGACGACCTGCGGCGCGTGGACTGGAACGTCGCGGCGCGCCACGGCCACCTCCTGGTGCGCCAGTTCGACGCCGAGCGCGACGTCGCCACCGAGGTCTGGCTCGACGCCAGCGCGAGCATGGCGCCGCTGGGCGCGCACGTGGCGGGCGTGCGCGCCGCCGCCCTGTGCCTGGCCACGGGCCTCGGCGCCGGCGGCCGCGCGCGCTGGGGCCTGCTCGCCGCGGGCGAGGCCCAGGCGCGCGCGCAGGCCGAGCAGCCCGGCGACCTCGCCGGGCTCCTGCGCCAGTTGAGCGCCCACCGGCCCGCCGGGCGCGCCGGGCTCACGCGCGCGCTGCCGCTCCTGGTGCGGCGCCTGGCGCGCGGCACGCGCGTGCTGCTGGTCTCGGACCTGCTCACCCGCGCGGACCCCGGCGTGCTGCACGCGCTGGCCGGCCGCGGCATCCGCGGCGCGTTGCTGCACCTGCGCGTGCCCGAGGCCTGCGCCCCCGAGCCGGGCGCGCCCTTCCTCGCCCGCGACGCGGAGACGGGGGAGCAGATCCCCGTCGCGCTGGACGGCCCGGGCGCCGCGCGCGTGGCCGCCCGCGCCCGCGCGCACGCCGACCTGTGGGCGCAGCACGCCCACGCGGTCGGCCTGGCCTACCTGCCCTTCGCCCCCGCCTTCGACCCCGAGGCGCTGCTGCGGCGCCTCCTGCTGGAGGTCGCGTGAGCCTGGGCGTTCCGCTCGCGCTCGCGGGGCTCGCCGCGCTCCCGCTCCTGTGGTGGCTCCACCGCCGCCGCGCCCGGCCGCGCGTCGTGGTGCTGCCCTCCCTCATGTTCCTGCGTCCGGAGGCCGAGGCCGCCCGGCGGCCCCGCCCGCGGCGCGTGGACCTCGAGTTGCTGGCCGCGTTGCTCGCCGCGGCCCTGCTCGTGCTGGGCGCCGCGGACCCGCGGCTTGCGCGCGAGACGACCGGCCGCCGCGTGCGCGTGGTCGTCTCCGGCGGCGCGCCGCTCGAGGCCCGGGGCGCCCGCGCGCGGGTGGACGCCGCGCTGGCGGCGCTGCGCGCCGGCCTCGGCCCCGACGACGAAGTGAAGGTGCACACGCTGCCCCCGGAAGCCGGCGGCCCGCGCCCGGCCCTCGAAGAGGTGCTCGCCGCCGCCGGGGCGGGCGCGGCGGACCTGCGCCTGGTCCTGTCCGACCTGGAGCCGCCGCCCGAGGCGTCGGGCGTGGCGTGGGTCGGCGTGGGGGACGCCCAGGCGCGCAACGTGGGCGTGGTGGCCGCGCGCGTCGAGCCCGACGCCGCGGGCGCGCCCGTGCTCTTCGCCACGCTGTGCGCCGGGCCCGCCGGCGGGCTTGGCGCCGAGGTGGAGGTGCAGGCGGGCGGCGCCGCGCCCGCGCGCCGCGCGCTCGACCTGGAAGCGGGCGCCTGCCGCAGCCTCGAGGTGCCGCTGGACGCCGCGGTCGCGGCCGTGACGCTCCGCGTCCGGGCCGCGGGCGACGTGCTGGCCGCCGACGACACGGTGGAACTGGTCCGCGATCCGCTCGCGGTCCACGCCTCGGCCGCGCTGCCCCCGGCGCTTCGCGCCCGGCTCGCCCTGGCGCTCGACGCCATCGCCGGGCCGGGCGGCCATCGTTGGGTGGCCGACCCCGCGGCGCCGGCCGACCTCGCCGTGCTGGGCGAGGGCGACGCCGCGGCGCCGCGGGCGCGCCGCACGCTGCGCCTGCGCCTGGAGGTACCGGGGGCGCCGACCGTGGCGCTGGCGCCGGGGCCGGCCCCGCCCGGGCGGGGCGCGGCGGCGGAACTCTCCGCCGCGCAGGCGGACTGGCGCCTGCCCGCCCGCGCGCCGGCCCCGGATCCGGCCGAGGCGGTCCTCCTCCTCGCGCCCACCGCCGCGGGCCCCCGGCCGCTGCTCGTCGGACGCGGCGCCGAGGTGCGCCTGCTGGCCGACCCGCGCCTCGGGGCGCCCGCCCCGCTCGCCACCGCGTTCTGGCCGCTGCTGCTCGCCCGCCTCCTCGAGGAGGGGGGCGGCCGCCCGGCCGGGGCCGGCGGATGGCGGGCCCGCGGGTTGCTCGACGCCCCCAGCACCGCGCTCGGCCGCTTTGCGAGCCCGGTCGGGGGGCTGGGCCGCGCCCTGCCCGCGCCGCGCCCCCGGCCGCCGCTTGCGCTGCGGCCCTTCCTCCTCCTCGGGGCCGTGCTCGCGCTCCTCTTCGTGTGGCTGGCGCCGTGGTGGACCGCGCGCGCGGGTCGCGCCGGCGCGGGCCCGGCCCGGCGCGCCGCGTAGGGTGGTCGGGATGCCGTGGACCGAGCTCCTGCGCGCGTCGGTCTCGCGCCTCCTGCGCCGCCCGGTCGCCTCGCTGCTCCTGCTCCAGGGCACGGTCTGGGGGGTCGCCGTCGCGATCTTCCCCGCCGCGGTGCTCGAGGGCACGCGCCAGAGCGCCCTCACGCGCGGGGCCGCGGTGGGGGCGGGGCGGCTCGCCCTGGTGGCCGACCCGACCGCGGCCCCGCGCACGCCCCTCACCGTGGCCGACCTCACGCGGGTCGAGCGGGCGCTGGCCGGGCTCGGGTCCGCGCCGCCCCCGGTGGCGGGCGTGCGTCGGTTGGGCAGCGGGCGGGCCCGGCCCGACGCGCCCGAGGTCACGCTGCTCGCCGGCACGCCGCGCACCCTCGAAGCCCGCGGGCTCACGCTGGCCGCCGGCCGCTGGCCCGGGCCGGACGATCCCCCCGGCGCCTGCGTGGTCGAGGCGCGCGTGGCCGAGGCGCTCGGCCGCCCGGCGCTGGGGCCGGGCGACGCGCTGCGCCTTCCGGGCCACCCCGAGCCGCTGCTGGTGGTCGGCGTCGCGCGCGCGCGCGACCCGGCCCTCCTGCGCACCGACGACCTGGGCTTTGACACGGGCCACGGGCTGTACGAGAGCGTCGCGCGCCCCTTCCTCCTCGCCATGGGCGTGCCCAGCGTGCGCGACGGGTGGAAGCGCAGCGACGCCTGCGTCTACGTCGCGCTCGGCGACGCGGGCGAACTCGACTGGATCCTCGCGCGGCTCGACCCGCCGCTCGTCCTGCGCGGGGCGGAGGCGGCGCGCGACGCGCTGGGGGCGGCGGGCCGCGCCGTGGTGGCGCTGCACCCGCTCGTCCTGCCGGTGCTGCTGGGCGACGAGGTGGACCGCTTCGGGCGCGTGTCCTGGGCCATGTTCCTGGCCTGCCTCGTCATGGGGGCGGTCGTGATCGCGCACGTCGGCCTGCTCTCCGTCCTCGAGCGCACGCGCGAGTTGGCGCTGCGGCGCGTGGAGGGGGCGACGCGCCCCGGCGTCGCGGCGCAGATCCTGGTCGAGGGGGGCGTGCTCGCGGTGGTGGGCTCGCTGCTGGGCTTTGCGCTCGGCGCGGGGCTGGCCGAGTTGCGCGTGCGCCTGGAGCCCGTGCACGGCTTTGACTGGGTGTTTCCGACGGGCCACGCGCTGGCGGCGGCGCTCGTGGCCCTGGGCGTCGGCCTGCTCGCCGCCCTGCTCCCGGCCTGGCGCGCCGTGCGCCTGGACCCGGTCGAGGGGCTCGCCGATGAGTAGCCACTGGCTCCCCGTCGCCGGGGAGGGGCTGCGGCGCCTGCGCCGCTGGCCCCTGCGCACGGCCCTGTCCGCGGTGACCAGCGCGGTGGCGATCGCCGTGACGGTGAACGTCATCTCGTTGAGCCAGGGCCTGGACGAGGACATCCGGCGGGACGTCGAGCGCTTCGGCCTGCGCACGCTCGACGTCGAGGCCGCGTCGGTGGTGGCCCCCGGCACGCGGGTGGACCCCCTCACCCTGGCGGACCTGGACCGCATCCGCGCGCGGGTGGCCGACCTGGATCCCGAGGCGGTCGTGCCCCGGCGCCACGCCGTGGGCACGCGGATTCCGGACGGCCGGCGCGTGCAACTCGTGGCCGCGCCGCCGGACTACCTGGGCACCCTGGACGTGCCGCTCGCCGCCGGACGCTGGCTCACCGCCGCGGACGCCGCGGGCCGGGACGGGCCCGGGCCGCTCGCCTGCGCGCTGGACTCGCAGGCCGCCGCCGACCTGTGGCCGGGGCTCGCGCCCGCGGCCTGTCTCGGGCGCCCTCTGGAGGTCCGGGTCGCGGGGCGCCCGCTGCGCCTGGTCGTCGTGGGCGTGCTCTCCGACCCGTTGCGCTACCGCGTGCTCTTCGAGACCTTCGACTCGAGCCGGGGGGCCCGCACGCTGTCGAGCGCGCTGCTGGCCTTTCGCAACGTGTACCTGCCCTTTGAGGCCCTGGACGGCGCGCCGCTGTCCGGCATCTCGGTCGTGGCCCGCCGCGCGGCCCAGGTCGAGGCCCTGCGCGAGCGGCTCTTCGATCTCTGGCCGCCCCGGGCCGCGGGGCTCGCCGCCTTCCTCGAACCCGGGATCGGCGTCTTCGTGCGCAAGGACTGGATGGACGCGCTGGGCGGCTCGACCCAGACGGGGGTGATGGTCGGGAACTTCGTCTGGATCGTGATCGTGCTGGTCGCCGCGATCCTGATCGCCACGCTCGGCCTGGTGGGCATCCGCGAGCGCTACGACGAGATCGCCGTGCGCCGCTGCGAGGGCGCGCGGCGCCGTGCGGTCGCCTGGCAGATCACCGTGGAGGGGACCGTGACGGCGCTCCTGGGCGGTGCGCTCGGCCTGCCCCTGGGCTACCTGGGCGCCGCGCTGCTGCGCGCGCTGGTGGACTTCCCGTTCCGCTTCGAGATCCGCTACGCCCTGCCCGCCACGGGCGTTGCCCTGGCGCTGGGCCTGCTCGGCTCGGTGCTGCCGGCGCGGCGCGCCGCCCGGCTCGACCCCGCCCGCGTCCTGGGCCGGAGGATCACATGAGCGCCCCCTCTTCGGCTCCGCTGCTGGTGCTGCGCGGCGCGGCGCGGACCTACGGCCGCGGCCCGCTCGCCGTCCCCGCGCTCAAGCCCACCGACCTCGTCGTCGACGCGGGGGAGTACGTGGCGGTGATGGGGCCCTCGGGCTCGGGCAAGTCCACCCTGCTGCACGTGCTGGGCCTGCTCGACCGGCCGACGGCGGGCGAGTACCTCTTCGAGGGCCGCGCGGTGGCGGCATTGCCCGACCGCGACCTGGCCGCGCTGCGCAACCGCGCCATCGGCTTCGTGTTCCAGCGCTTCCACCTCCTGCGCGACGAGACGGCCGAGCGCAACGTGGCGCTGCCGCTGCTCTACGCCGGCGTGCGCCGCCCGGAACGGCGCCGGCGGGCGCTGGGGGCCCTGGAGGCGGTGGGGCTCGCCGGGCGCGCCGGCCACCGCCCGGGGGAACTCTCCGGCGGCGAGCAGCAGCGCGTCGCGCTCGCGCGGGCGCTGGTCAAGCGCCCCCGGGTGCTGCTGGCCGACGAACCGACCGGGAACCTCGACTCGGCCGCCGGCGCGCGGGTGCTCGAACTGGTGGAGGCGGCCGTCGCGGCCGGGGCGGCCGTGGTGCTGATCACCCACGACCCCCGCGTGGCCGCGCGCGCCCCGCGGCGGCTCGGGCTCGTGGACGGCTGCCTCGGGCCCGCCGCCGGGCCGTGGCCCGCGGTCCCGGCGGGGCCCGGCGCCCGCTGACCGCCCGCGCCCGGCCGGGGGCGGGCCGCCCGGCCGCGGGGGGCGCCGACCCGGGCGCACGCTTGGGGGGCCCCCCGCCGCCGGCCGATAGGGAGGCCGGTGCTGCGCCTCTCCGCCCTGCCCCTGTGCCTCCTGCCGCTGGCCGGCCTGCTCGGGCTCTGGCTGCTGGCCGCGCCCCCGGCGTGCGCCGAGGAGGTGCTCGTGCTGGACAACGGCGTGGTCCTGCGGGGCCACGTCGTGCGCGAGCGCGACGGCCAACTGACCGTGCAACTCGCCGGGTTCACGGGCGACTCGCGCGTCACGGTCGACGTGGGGCGCGTGGTCAACCGCTACCGCAGCATCGACCGCGAGCACGCGGTGCGCCTCGCGCCGCCCGTCGGCGCGCCGGCCGCGGGCGCGCCGGTGCCCGGGGGCGAGGCGCTCGAGCCCGTGCCGGTCTACGCCCCGACCGCGCCGCCCGACGACGGGCTGCTGCCTGAGGAGGAGCCGCCGCCCGCGGCCGAACCCTTCTTCGAGCGGCTCCGGCGCGTCACGCCGCTCTCGCTGCCGCGCACGCCGCTGGGCCTGGGCATCATGGGCTTCCTCCTCTTCGTGTGTCTGGGGGCGTTGGTGACGATGGGGGCGCGCTGGCTCGACATGGGCCTGCCGTCGCTCCAGGCCGCCTGGACGCTCGCCCTGCTCTTCGGCACCTTCACCGTGGCCGACCTCCTCCTGCACCACGAGTTGCTGCGCGCCGACCGCGCGCTCTGGGTGCTGCTCCTCCAGGCGGTGCTCTGGCTCGGCGTGGCCAAGGCGCTCCTGGAGAGCCCGACGCCGCGCACGATCCTCCTGCTGGCCTTCGTGGTCTTTGGCAGCCTGGCCTTCGTGTTCGTGACGGGGGCCCTCCTGGTCAGCGTGTAGGGCCGAGCGGGCCGCCCGGCCGCGCCGCCCCCCCGGCCGCGCGCGCGTGGCGGGGGCCGCGGGCGGCGCATAGACTGGCCCCCGCATGGATGCGCTGCTCCCCCCCGTGGCCTTGGCGGCCGCCCTCCTGGGTTGCTGGCTCTCGGGGCGCGCGTGGGCCGCCGCGCGGCGCCTGGCCCTCGAGATGGTCCACCTGCGCCAGCGCCTCGCCCGGCTGGAGGAGGCCGGCGCCGGGGCGCGGGCGATGGGTGGGGGTGCGGCCGCCCCGGAGGCACGCGCGCTCGGCGGGCGCCTCGACCTGCTCGAGGGCGAACTGGCCGCGCTACGGGCGCGGGCGAGCCACGCCGCGGCGCCCGCTCCCGCGGGCCGGGCGGCGGCGGCCGGCGACCCGCCCGCCGCGGACCTGCGCGAGCGGCTCTCCCGCGCGGGCTACGGCGGCGTCACCCTGGTCGAGGAGGGCGCTGACGGGGCCTGGCTCGTCGAGGCCGAGCGCGAGGGCATCCTGGTGAAGGGTTGGGTGCGGGCGGCGCCCGAGGGCGGCGTCGAAGTGCGGGGCGTCTCCTCGGTCCGGGCCTTTCCGTAACGCATGCCGCCCGCCTTCCTGGTGCCCTCTCCCGCCGCGGGGCTCTCCTTCGCCGACGCGGCGGCCGCCGTGGTGCTGCTGGTCTTTGCCGTGTGGGGCTGGCTGCGCGGCGGCGTGCGGCAGGTGCTCGCCCTGGGCGTGCTCGCCGGCGGGATCGCGGTCGCGCCCGTGATCGGCCGCCTCCTGGAGGCGAGCCTGGCCCGCAGCGTCCACCTCTCGGCCGAGGAAGCCGAGGCGGCGGCCTGGGGCGTGGGGCTCTTTGGCGCCTGGGTCGTGGGGGCGGTCCTGGTGTCGGTGCTCGGCACGCTGTGGGTCTCGGCGTCCGGGCGTGCGCGCGGCCTGGGCGCCCTGCTCGGGCTGGTCCAGGGCGCGCTGCTCCTCGTGCTGGTCGGGCAGATCCTGCTCGGGCTGCCCCCGCCGGACGCGCCGGCGCCGGGGCTCCTGCGTCCGCCCGCGGGCGGGGCCCCGCCCGCGCCCTCGCCCTGGGAGCGCCGGCTGCGGGGGAGCCTCGCCGCCCGGGGCGTCGCGGCCGGGGGCGAGGCGCTGGCCGAGGCGGCCCGTCTGCCCGCCTGGCTGATTGGATGGACGCAACGCGTGTCGCGCGCCGTCGCAGGGGAGGCGGCCGGACGGTCGGCCCCCCACCCTCGGTAGGATCCCCGCCGCCCGTCATGCGCCATGAAGGTCTCCTCTACGGGCTGGCGTTCCTCGCGATCCTCGGGGTCGGGGCGCTCCTGATCGCCCCCCGCCTCGCGCCCCCCGTCCCCGAGTCGCCCGGGCCGTGGGAGGAACGGCCCCCGGTCCGGGGCGACGCGCCCCTTGCGCCGGTCGACCCGCCCCGGGATCCGCCGCTGACGATGTCGAGCGTCCCGCTCGTCGCCATCCCGTACGCCGCCGGCTCGTTCGCCGCAGTCGCGGCGGGAATTTCGGTGCCCCGGCCGCGCAAAAGGTTTGTGAGATGCTGGATACGCGCCTGATCCGATTGGCGCATCAGCTTCAACG
>JAPKHB010000900.1 GCA_026647295.1 Planctomycetota bacterium
AGGCGACGGGCTACGAGCGCGTCTTCTTCTGCAACTCCGGAACCGAGGGCATGGAGGCCGCGCTCAAGTTCGCGCGCGCGCGGGCGCGGGCGAACACTTCGTGGCCGAGTCCTGCGAGTTCGACCGCTCGTTCCACGCCCACCGCCCGCGCGTGGCCGTGGTGACCAACGTGGACGTCGACCACCTGGACTACTACCGCGACCTGGCGGAGATCCAGGAGGCCTTCCGGGTCTTTGCGGCCCGCCTGCCGGCCAGCGGCCACCTGGTGGTCAACGAGGCCTACGCCCCCCTCTTCGCCGACGACGCGCGCGTGACGGCCCGCGTGCTCGACGCGGCCGCCGAGCGGAACGCTCATCACGACGTCGTGGCGAACCAGCTCCCAGGGGTTTCCGTTGCGGAGCCAGCGGTCGGTGACCTCGACCTGGCGACCGTCCCGGATCTCCTGGTCGAAGATCCCGAACTCGTAGCGGATGCCGTAGCCGACGGCCGGCACTTCGAGCGTCGCGAGGGATTCGAGGT
>JAPKHB010000901.1 GCA_026647295.1 Planctomycetota bacterium
GGGTGGCTCAAGGTGGTGCTCGCGGTGCTGCTCTGGGCCGCGGCGACGGCGTGGAGCGCGATGCTCGAGTCGAAGCGCTGGGCGGTGCCGCTCGAGGTGGCGCGCCTGGTCTCGACGGCGGGCTTCATGACGATGCTGGGCGGGCTGGCGCTGCTCCCGACGGTGTGGGTCGCGGCCGCCGACGTGCTGCTGATCGCGTCGACGATCTGGGCGCTGACGCTGCGCCGGGCCGAGGCACCGGTGCGCGTTCCCGAGCTGGCCTGAGCGGCGGCGGGCACTCGCGCGAGTTCGTGCACCGCGACGTCTATCCGCCGGCGCGCGGCTCCGGGGGCGGGCGGTGAGCGCGCTGCTGCTGGCGCTGGCGCTGCTCGCGGGCGCGCCCGGGGCCGGTTCGCCGGAGCTGGAGCCCTATCGCGCGCTCGCGCGCGACCGCGCGGCCGCCGAGGCGCTGCTCGCCGCGGCGCGCGAAGGGCTGGCCTCGGCGGTGGGCGAAGAGGCGGCGCCGGCCGGGCGTGAAGC
>JAPKHB010000902.1 GCA_026647295.1 Planctomycetota bacterium
GAAGGCGAAGGCCGCCGCGGAGAAGGAGGGGAAGCCGGTCCCCCCCGCCCCGGCGAAGGGGGACCCGGGGAAGCCCCCCGCGGAGCCGAAGAAGCCCCCCGTGGACGAGCGCACGGCGATCCTCCGGGACGCGATTCGGCGGCGCGTGGCGACGGCGGTCGTGGCGGGCTCCGCCTCCGACGCCGAGCGGGCCCTGGAGGCGCTGAAGCCCTTCCGGCTGCGGCTCGTCTTCCGGGTCTCGGGGGACTGCTGGAAGTCGGCGGCCCGCCTGGCGGGGGCGGGGGCCTCGGTGGTGGTGGAGCCCGGCCTGCAGAACGAGCCGGGGAGCCTCGACCTCGTGAACCCCGCGGCGGTCTTCGAGGCCGCGGGCTGCCCCGTCTCCTTCGCCCTGGACGAGGGGAGCCGGCGCGGCCTCGGCGCGCTGCGCGTCCGGGTCGGCCTCCTGGTGCGGGCCGGGCTCCCCCGGGCGGCCGCCCTCCGGGGGCTCTCCGCGGAGGGGGCCCGGATCCTCGGCCTGG
>JAPKHB010000903.1 GCA_026647295.1 Planctomycetota bacterium
GTACGCGCTGGGGGAGCGCGACCGCGCCCGGCTCGCGGAGCGGCAACAGACTCAGGCGTACCACGACGCTGACCGCGCACGCGAGCGCGAAGCGCAGCAGCGTCGGCGAGCAGAAGCCGAGGCGGACGCCGCCCGCACGCAGGCCGCCGTCGCCGAGGCCGCCGGCCGTTTCCTCAGCGACCTGCTGGCGACCGCTGCCCAGGTCGACCCGCACCAGCCCGCGCGCGCGACGGCCCAGGAACTGCTGGACGCCGCGCAGGCGAAAGGTGAAAGTCGGGCAAAAGCGAAAGGCGAAAGCGAGCGGGAGCGAAAGCGAAAGTGAAGTACTTCATCGAGACTTACGGCTGCCAGATGAATGAGTACGACTCCGCCCGGATGGCGGACGTACTGGCCCCGCATGGTTTTGTCGCGACCGCCTCGCCCGACGAGGCCGATCTGATCATCCTGAATACTTGTCACATCCGCGAGAAGGCTGCCGAAAAGGTCTTTTCGGAACTCGGGCGCCTGCGCCGGATCAA
>JAPKHB010000904.1 GCA_026647295.1 Planctomycetota bacterium
ATGTCCGACCGCGCATCGACCGGTCTGGCCATCGCCCGTTCGGGCGACATGTAGGCGACGCTGCCGAGGAGCGCACCCGCCGAGGTGATCGCCGGCCGGGTGACGCTGGACGAATGTAGGCCATCCACCGATGTGGTCGGCGTGGCGAGGCCGAAATCGAGCACCTTGACGCGCGGGCTCCCGTCGCGCCGGCGCGTGAGGAAGAGGTTCGCGGGCTTGATATCGCGGTGCACGAGGCCGAGCGCGTGCGCCTCCGCCACGCCCTCGCACGCCTGCAAGATCAGCGAGACGGCCTCCTCGACGGGCATCCTCCCGCGCGCCGCGAGCTCCGCCGCGAGGTCGCGCCCGTCGAGGAACTCCATCACGAGGAACGGCTCGCCGCCGTCGAGCTCGGCGATGAGGCCGTTGAGGCGGCGCTTGCCGTCGGGGGTGAGCGAGGGCGCGGCGAGCAGCGAGCGCGCCGCCGCCAGCCCCATGTGCCGCACGCCGTTGAGCGCGTCGTTCGCGGCCTCGGCGTT
>JAPKHB010000905.1 GCA_026647295.1 Planctomycetota bacterium
ATGGCGGTCAATGCCGAATCAACATAGCCCTGCAAGGCCAGCGCCGGCGTGCGGGTCAGCGGCCAAAAGTTGTCGGTGATGCTTTGCCAGCCTGCCACCAGCGTCGTCGCACCCACGAAAGCCAGCGGCACGATGGTGGCCCAGGCGTAGCGTGCGCGGCCGGCGTTGATGATCATGGTGGTGCCCACGGCCAGGGCAATGGCCGCCAGCAGTTGATTCGCCACGCCAAACATCGGCCAGATCTGACTGATGCTGCCGGTGAAGATGAAGTAGGCCCACGCGGCACAGACCAGCGCGCTGGAAAGGATTGTGCCCGGCATCCAGTCGGCGCGTTCGATGGGTTTGTAAAACTTGCCAAAGAACTCCTGCACCAGGAAGCGGGCCACGCGCGTGCCGGTGTCGATGGTGGTGAGAATGAACAGCGCCTCGAACATGATGGCAAAGTGATACCAGTATGCCATCAGATTTTTCATTCCGGGCAGCGCGGTGAAGATTTGCGCCATGCCCACGGCCAGCG
>JAPKHB010000906.1 GCA_026647295.1 Planctomycetota bacterium
TGTGAGGACAAGCAGGTTGTGAGTTTGCCGCGCGCAGCTCGTGACCTGCTTTTTCTTTTGTGTATGATGCCATTCACAGCGAGGATGCCAGATTGGAGCCGACGAGTCTCGAACAGAGAATTTCCATTCGCGGCGTCGACCCGCTCGAGCTGCTCGGGCAGGGCGACAGCCACCTCAAAGAAATTGCCCGCCACTTCGACGCCCGCATCACGGTGCGCGGCAGTGAAATCATCCTGCGCGGCGAAGAGAAGGAACTGAAACTGCTCGATCGCGTGTTCACCGAGCTGATCCTGATGCTCAACCGCAACGGCGAGCTGCGCGAAGCGGACGTCGAAACCGTGGTGCAGCTTGCCAAACGCGGGGAAGCGCCCGCGCCCACGCCGGCCAGCACCGCCCAGCCGGCCATCGTCTACACCAAAAGCGCGGCCATCAAGCCGCGCACCGCCGGCCAAAGCGAGTTCTACCAGGCCACGCTCAAGAACGACATTGTCTTCGTCATCGGGCCGGCGGGCACGGG
>JAPKHB010000907.1 GCA_026647295.1 Planctomycetota bacterium
TGACCATCGAGGGCGGGGATCACGCGCGCACGCTCGGCTCGGAGCGGACGCGGGCGGCGGCCCTGCGCTTCCTCCTCGCGCGCTCGGAGCGTCACGCCTCGCGCGGACGAGCTAGTAGTCCCGGCCCGAACTTCGCTCCGGGTTTCACCTCCGCGAGGCTCCGGCTCAACCCGGATCGAACTTCGGGCCACGGGTACTAGCGCGGCGAGGGTACCAGCGCCCCGGTTCGGAGTCATTCGCTCGGCGAGGGGCGGGTGCCTTTCCGCCGATCGCCGCGCAGTTGCGCCGCCGGGCGGGTCCTGGAACAGTCGGCGCGATGCCGACCGTCCCGCGGGCGCCCGCCCTGCGTGCCCTCCATACCCTCGCCGTGTGGTGGCTCGCCGCCAGCGCGAGCCCCGCCGCCGCGCCCGTGAGCACGATCCGCAGCGCGAGCCGCCGCCGGACACGCCCCGACCAGCGCGCGAACGCCGCGCGGAAGCGCGCCTCCGGGGGCTCGGGGTTGTCCGGTGAATCGCCC
>JAPKHB010000908.1 GCA_026647295.1 Planctomycetota bacterium
CGCGGTGATCACGCCGCATTACAGCGGCTTCGGCAAGTATCAGCATTTGGCCTATGCCTCTTCGTTGTGCGGCGCGTGCAGCGACGTGTGTCCGGTGCAGATTGACATCCATCATTTGCTTTTGAAGAATCGCCGGGCGGCGGTGCGCCGGCGTGAGCAGCCGTGGTTTTGGCGCGCGGCGCTGCGCGTCTATGCCTGGGTGATGGCGGATGCGGCGCGGTTGCAGCGGGCGCGGCGCTGGCTGCTGCGCTTGTGGCCGTGGCAGCGGTTGTTGCGCCGGCCCAACGAGCAGTTGCCGCCGCTCAGCCCAAAATCATTTCGGGAATTGTGGAGCGCACATGAAAACCAGCCGTGAGCGGATTTTGGAACGCTTGCGCGCCGGCCGGCAGGGCAGTCATTTTCTGCCGTCGCGCAGCGATGCCGACATTTTCACGTGGCATGCGCGCGACCGCGAAGTGGCGATCGCGGCCTTTGCCGACAAACTCACGGCGCTCAAGGCCGAGTTTTATCGCGTGC
>JAPKHB010000909.1 GCA_026647295.1 Planctomycetota bacterium
CTGTTCGGCGGCGCCGGCGTGGGCAAGACCGTGTTGATTCAGGAGCTGATCCGCAACATCGCCACCGAGCACGGCGGTTATTCGGTGTTCAGCGGCGTGGGCGAGCGCACGCGAGAAGGCAACGACCTGCTTTTGGAAATGACGCACTCCGGCGTGATCTCGAAAACCAGCATGGTGTTCGGCCAGATGAACGAGCCCCCGGGCGCACGTTTGCGGGTCGGCCTTTCGGCGCTGACGACGCTCGCCGGCGCCCGCGAGAGCAGCCGTCGGTTCGCCGAGACGCTCGCGCCCCACTTCCCGCCCGCGCTCGCGGCGGAGCTCGGGCCGGCGGCCGAGGCCATGGGCGCGGCCTTCGAGGACTACCGCGCGTGGATCGAGGCCAGGCTGCCCACCATGGTCAGGGCGCAGCCGGTGGGGCGCGCGCTGTACGACTGGCTCCTGCGCCGCGTGTGGCTGCTGCCGTACGACGCCGGCGAGATCCTGCAGTTCGGCGAGCAGGAATACGGACGCTACCTG
>JAPKHB010000091.1 GCA_026647295.1 Planctomycetota bacterium
CTACTTCTTTATGACCGGACTGCACGCCCTCCACGTCGTCATCGGTATGATCGTGATGGCCTGCCTGATGCCCACGAAGCCCCCCCCGCGGGCCCCCTCGGTGGGGATCCGGCTCCTCAAGGAGAACCTCGAAGCCATCGCGGTGGCCATCGTCGTCGCCCTGGTGATCAAGCACTTCTGCGTCGAGGCCTTCAAGATCCCCACCTACTCGATGGAGCCCACGCTGCTCGGCGAGAACAAGAACGGGGTCGAGAGCGACGGCGACCGGATCCTGGTGGACAAGTGGGCGTACCTCTTCGAGGCGCCCTCCCGCTGGGACGTGGTCGTGTTCCGCTACCCCCTCAACCGCTCCCGCCACTTCATCAAGCGCATCGTCGGACTGCCCGGCGAACGGCTGCGCATCTCGGCGGACGGCGACGTGTGGGTGGGGCCGGCCGACGACGCCGAGCAGGCCCTGCGGCCGGCCACGAAGCCGCGCCGGGTGCGCGAGCAGCTCTACACCCCGGTCTACCCCCACCCCAGCCTGCTCGCCGGGCCGCCCGAGGTGGCCGCGGACTACTGGCGGGCGGCGCCGGAGGATCCCCCGAACGCGTGGCGGCTCGAGTCGCCGGCCCGCTTCGTGTTCCGCGGCGGCCCCCGGGCCGCGCTCGAGTCGGCGCGGCGCATCCGCAACCACGACAAGGGCCACCTGGGCTTCCAGGCTCCCTACCGCTGGGAGGACAACGGCGACGACCTCGTGCGGGACGTGCGCGTGCGGGCCGAGATCCGGGTCCCGGCGGGCTCCGCCGAGCCCGCCCAGGTCGCGCTGCTGTGGCGCCCGGACGGCGACTATCTCGCGGCCCTGGTGCTGTCGACCGACCCCGCCAAGAGCCGCGCCTTCGTGCGCCGGCGCGAGGCCGTCCACGCCGAGCGGCCCCTGGGCCTCACGTTGCCGCGCGGCACGCAGGTGGCGGTCGAACTCGAGTACGTGGACGGCGAACTGCGGGTGCGCTGGGACGACGACGAGGTCGCCGTGCTGGCCGACGGGCGGGGCTACGACGAGACGGTCCCCTTCGTCCACAGCGAGGACTCGCAGACGCTGCGCATCGAGGCCGAGGGCGGGCCGCTCGAGGTGCGCGACGTCGCCATCGACCGCGACCTCCAGTACACCCAGGAGTGGGCGCCCGGCCACCCCGGCGAGCGCCAGGGCGTGCGCATCCCGGCGCAGAGCTACTTCATGCTCGGGGACAACTCCGCGCGCAGCGCCGACAGCCGCAAGTGGACGATGGCCTACATCCGCCTGGCCGACGGCCGGGTGATCGCCCACGACCGCGAGCCGGGCAGCGACGAGGCCAGCCGCCCGCGCTACGAGCCCCCCGACGCCCAGGGGCGCGTGCGGGCGAGCGTGACCGACGCCCAGGGGGTGCGCCAGGTCTGGTACCGCGAGGACGAGGTGTCCGGAGGGCGCGACCACGAGCCCCACCCCTTCGTGCACCGGGAGCTGATCGTGGGGCGGGCCTTCCTCATCTTCTGGCCCTGGACGCCGTCCCCGGGTCGCATCGGCTTCATCCGCTGACGCCGCCGTGGCCCTCCTGGAAGCCCGCCGCCTGACGCGCTCGTTCCGCCGCCGGGTGGTGGTGGACGAGGTCTCCTTCCAGGTGGAGCCCGCCGAGATCGTGGGGCTGCTGGGCCCCAACGGGGCCGGCAAGACCACCTCCTTCCGCATGGTGCTGGGGCTCGTGCGCCCGGACCGGGGCCAGGTGTTCCTCGAAGACCGCGAGATCACCCGGCTGCCGATCTACCAGCGCGCCCGCCGCGGCATCGCCTACCTCCCCCAGGAGCCGAGCGTGTTCCGGCGCATGAGCGCGCAGGACAACCTGCTGGCGCTGCTGGAGACCCGGCGGCTCGGGCGGGCCGAGCGCCGCGCCCGCGCGGACCAACTCCTGGCCGAACTCGAACTCGAACGCGTGCGCCACAGCCGCGCGGAGGTGCTCTCGGGCGGGGAGCGCCGACGCCTGGAGATCGCGCGCGCCCTCGTGCACGAGCCGCGGTTGCTGCTCCTGGACGAGCCGTTCGCGGGCGTGGACCCGATCACGGTGCAGGAGATCCAGGGCATCCTCAAGCGCCTGCGGGAGGACAAGCGGCTCGCGATCCTGCTCACCGACCACAACGTGCGCGAGACGCTGGCCATCACGGACCGCTCCTACATCATCGCGGAGGGCCGCATCCTGCGCCAGGGGACGCCGGCGTACGTGGTGGCCGACCCGGTCGTGCGGCGCACCTACCTCGGCGAGGGTTTCTACATGCCGGAGTTGTCCGGGGAGACGAGCCGACGCGCCCCCGGCGCGCGCCCCCCCGAGGCTCCGGGGGCAAACCCGGACGGCGGCGCGCCCCCCCCGTAGACTCGCCCGCCCCCGCCGGGCGGTCGGCCCGGGGACCACGGAGCGAGGCCCGCGCCATGACGACCCCGCCGCTCAAGACCCTCGTCTGCCTCAAGCGGGTGGTCGACACCGAGACGCGCGTGCGCGTCGCGCCCGACGGCCGCGAGATCGACCTGGCGGGCGTGCAGTTCATCATCGCCCCGTACGACGAGATGGCGGTCGAGCGGGCCCTGCAGTTGCGCGAGGCCGCGGGCGACGGCCGGGTGACCGTGCTCACGGTCGGCCCCGAGGCGGCCACCAAGGAACTCCGCTCGGCCCTGGCCATGGGCGCCGACGACGCCCTGCACCTGGTCTGTGACGGACGCCTGGACGCGGCCCAGACCGCCGCGCTGATCGCCGAGGCCGTCCGCGACCGGGACCTGGACCTGGTGTTGTGCGGCAAGCAGGCCACCGACGACGACGACGCCGCGGTCGGGCCGCTGCTCGCGGCGCACCTGGGGTGGCCGTGCGTGGCCTTCGCCCACGCGCTCGACGTGGAGGGCCGCACGGCGGTGGTGCGGCGCGAACTCGACGGAGAGAGCGAGGTGCTGGAGGTCGCGCTGCCGGCCGTGGTCACCGCGCAGAAGGGACTCGCCGAGCCCCGCTACCCGGGCCTCAAGGGGATCATGGCGGCGAAGAAGAAGCCGCTGGAGAGCCGGCGGGCCGAGCCCCCCGCGGCGCGCACCGAGCGCGTCGCCCTGGCCCTGCCCCCCGCGCGCGGGGCCCTGCGCACGGTCGAACCCACGGCCGAGGGCCTCCGGGGGCTCCTCACGGCGCTGCGCGACGAGAAGAAGGTGCTCTGATGGCCGACCCGCTCCTGATCTACGCCGAACTGACGCAGGGCGCCGCGGGGCGCACGCTCAAGCGCTCCGCGCTCGAAGCGGCCACCGTGGCCCGCCGGCTGGCCGACGCGGCCGGCGCCCGCGTCGTGGCGCTGCTCCCGGCCCCGTGTCCGGAGGGCGAGGCCGCCCTCTTCGAACACGGCGTGGACGAGGTCCGGGTGGCCCCCGCGTCCCCCGCGGGCCGCTACCTGCTCGAGCACGAGGCCCCGCTCCTGGCGGCGCAGGTCGAGGCGCTCGGGCCGGCGTTGGTGCTGGTGGCGGCCTCGCCCGCGGGCAAGGAACTGTCCGCCACGCTGGCCGGGCACACCGGCCGGGGCCTGGTCGCCGACGCGGTGGACCTCGCCCCCGCCCCGGGCGGCTACGAGGCCACCAAGCCGGTGCTGGCCGGAAAGGCCGTCGCGACCGTGCGCGTGGGCGCGCCGGCGGTGGTCTCGCTGCGGCCCAACGCGGTCCCCCCCGCGCCCGCGCCCCGGGCGCCGGCGCGCGCGGAGGTCGCGCGCCCCCCGGCCGGCGACCGGGTGCGCCTGCGCGAGGTCGTGCCCGCCGCCGAGAAACGCCGGGAGCTCACGGAGGCCGACGTGATCGTGAGCGGGGGCCGCGGCCTGGGCGGCCCGGAACACTGGGGCCTGATCCTGGACCTCGCCCAGGCCCTCGGCGCGGCGCACGGCGCCTCGCGCGCGGTCGTCGACGCGGGCTGGCGGCCCCACGCCGAGCAGGTCGGCCAGACCGGCAAGACGGTCTCGCCCAAGCTCTACGTCGCCTGCGGCATCTCGGGCGCCATCCAGCACCTGGCGGGCATGAGCAGTTCCAAGGTGGTCGTCGCCGTCAACAAGGATCCCGAGGCGCCGATCTTCCGGGTCGCCGACTTCGGCGTCGTGGGCGACGTGCACCAGGTGCTGCCCCTGTTCGCCCAGGTGGCGCGCGAGTTCCTGGGCCCCGCATGACGCGGCCGCGGGCCGCGGGGGTCGGGGGCGGGCCCGGGGGCGGCTCCGCGGGTAGCATCCGGGCGACCCGCCCTTCGTGAGCGCCGCCCCGCCCCCCCCGCCGGACTCCGCGCCCCGCGCCCCCCAGCCCGGGGCGGGGCCGCGCCTGCACGAATACGCCCTGGCGCGGCTCAAGGCGAGCCGCTGGCTGCAGGCCAGCGCCGTGCTCGCCTTCCTGTGCTACGGGGCGATCCCGTACCTGATCTACGCCCGCAGCCAGGGGATGAGCGCGGGCCTGGGCGTGGGCGACGCGGCCATGCTCGTGCTGATGAGCCTGGCGTCCTGGTCGCTGCTCTTCTGGTGGTACCCGATCTTCGCCCGCACCGTCGTGGCGCTGGGCGACGGCCCCCGCGGCCGGGCGATCGCGGGCGCGCTCGAAGTCCTCGCCGTGGGCTGCGTGGTGGTCGTGCACGTCCTCATGGGCGTGCTGGTGGTGCGCCAGGGCACGACCGCCCTCTGATCGCCAGCCCCCGGAGCGGCGGCCCCGCGGCCGGCCTACGGCCCCTTGAACTTGTAGCCCGACCCGCGCACGGTCTGGATCCAGCGGGGCGTGTTCGGGTCGTCGCCCAGTTTCTGGCGCAGCTTGTTGATGAAGTTGTCGATCGTCCGCGGGGTGCCGTCGTAGTCGTAGCCCCAGACCTTGTTGAGGATCTGGTCGCGGCTCAAGACGCGGCCGCGGTTCTGGATCAGGTGGCGCAGGAGCTTGAACTCGCGCGAGCTCAACTCGCGGGCCTCGCCGGCGACCTTGAGCGTCTGGCCGGCG
Organism: Planctomycetota bacterium; assembly: GCA_026647295.1. Classification (GTDB taxonomy): domain Bacteria; phylum Planctomycetota; class PLA2; order PLA2; family JAEUHO01; genus JAPKHB01. The sequence continues at coordinate 4,988 of JAPKHB010000091.1, forward strand.
AAGTCGATGGCCAGTTCCTCCTCCTCGAAGGTGTCGATGTCGCCGTCCAGCGCGCGGCGGCGGCGCAACGCCGCCTTGATCCGCGCGGTCAACTCGCGCACGGAGAAGGGCTTGGTGACGTAGTCGTCCGCCCCCAACTCGAGCCCGAGGACCTTGTCGCCCTCGTCGCCCTTGGCCGAGAGGATCACGATCGGGATCGTCGGGTCGTACTTCCGCACCGTGCGGCACACCTCGAAGCCGTTCACCCGCGGCAGCATGATGTCCAGCACGATCAGGTCCGGCTTCTTGTCGAAGGCGCGCTGGATCGCCTCCTCGCCGTCCCGGGCGAGTTCGACCGCAAAGCCCTCGAACTCCAGGCTGCGCTTGAGGCCGAGCCGGATCGAGGGGTCGTCTTCCACGATGAGGATGCTGGAACTCATGGACTTGCCCCGTGGTTGGTGGTCGCCCGCGGCCCGGGCGGCGCAGGCGCGGCCGCGGCCCCGGCGCCCACCCTATCCTGCCCGGCGGGGAGCGACGCCGCGGCGTCGCCTCCGGCGCCCACGGCAAAGGGGTGGCCGAGGGGGAAGCGCAGGCGGAAGCGGGTCCCCACGCCGCGCTCGCCGTTCTCGATGCGCACGCTGCCCCGGTGGGCCCGGACGATCGCCCGGACCAGGGAGAGCCCGAGGCCGGTCCCGGGCACGGAGTGCGAGAGCAGCGAGTTGGACCGGTAGAACATCTCGAACACGTGGCGGCGCTCCCGGCGGGGGATCCCGATCCCGTCGTCCGACACGACCAACTCGGCCCGCCGCCCGCGCCGGGCGGTGCGGACCGCGATGCGGGCGCGGTCGCCGCGGCGGTACTTCCAGGCGTTGGACAACAGGTTGGTCACCGCATCGTCAACGGCCGCCGGGTCCATGTGCACGGGGAGCGGCTCCGGGCACAGGTCCAGGTGCAGGTCGAGCCCCCCGTCCACGACGATCCGCCGGAAGCGGCTGGCCGCCTCCCAGACGGGGCGGTTGAGGTCGCCGCCGCGGAGTTGGTAGGGCGAGCGGCGCTCCTCCCCCCGGGCCACGTTCATCATCCGCTCGACGATGCCGCGCAGGCGCCCGCACTCCTGGTGCAGCACCTCGTAGGCCTCGGTCCGCTCGTCCGGCCGGGTGATCTTCCCGTCCTGGAGCATCTCCGTGAAGAGGGCGATGGAGGTGATGGGCGTCTTGAGTTCGTGGCTCAAGTTCGAGACGAAGTCGGCCTTGAGCCGGGCGAGGTGGATCTCCCGGGTGAGCAGCCGGGCCAGGAAGTAGCCGGCCACCGCCATGCCCAGGGCGGCCACGCCGATCAGGGCCCAGTAGATGACGTCCTCGCCCCGGCCCGAGCCCCGCGAGGGGTCGCCCACGCGCACCAGCGCCACGCGCAGCGGCAGGTCCAGGGGCGGGCGGGCCAGGGGGACGACGGCGGCGGCCTCCGCGGGCGCGTCGTCGGCGAGCCCCTGCACGCGCGGGGCCACGCCCAGGTCGGCCACGGCGAGCCGGCGGAGTACCTCGTCCAGGCGGGCGGCGAACACGGCCGCGTCCAGGCGCACCACGCGGTGGGCCTGGCCCCCGACCAGGGTGACCACGCCGAGGAGCTCGGGGTCCTCGCGCAGGACCGACGCCACGGCCGTGGCGTCGCCGCGCGCCTCGCGGTCCCGCACCTTGCGGGCCGCCGCAAGGAGCGGGCGCAACTGCGCCGGCGCGAGCAGGCGGTCGCGGGCGCGGCGGTAGGCCTCGACCTCCCAGGCGATCGCCTCGCCCCCCTCCGCCGGCAGGTGGGCGAGCAGCGCCGCGACCTCGGCGTGCAACTCGGCGAGTTGGGCCCGCAGGTCGGTGGCGCTCACGTCGTCGCGGCCGCGGTTGAGCGCCTCGACCTCGAGCGCGCGCAGCAGGCAGGCGCGCGCCTCCGCGGGGCGGGCCGGGGCGCCCGGCGCCCCGAGCACCTCGCGGGCCCGGCGCAGCAGCCCCACGGCGTAGGCCACGCCGAGCGGGTAGGCCCGCGCCTCGCCCGAAAGCGGCCGGGTGACGAGTTGGAAGCCCTCGGTGAGCTCGAGCCAGGCGGCCAGGGACTGGGTCCCGTCCAGGTCGGGGCGCCGGGCCCGGTCGAAGAGTTCGCGCCCCCAGGCCTCGTGGCGCTCGTTCTGGGCGTCGCGAAGCTCGGCGAGTTGGCCCTCGGGCAGGTGCAGGAGATAGGCGCCGTCGACCCAGGCCACCCGCTCGCGGGCGTCGAGCGTGTAGATCTCCTGGAGCAGGTCGCTGCCGGGCTCGCCGAGCAGGGCCTTGAGCGCCGCCCCGTCGCGCAGGTCCCCCACCCGCCGCAGCCAGTTCTCCACCTCCCGGTGCAGGTCCTCGCGGGCGTCCTGGACGAGGTGCGTCGCGCGGGCCAGCGCGTCGGCGCGCGCCTCCTGCAAGTCGGCGTCCTCCTTCTGGGACAGCGCCCAGAGCCCGAACACCGCGGTCACCAGCACCAGGCCGAAGACCACGAGCATGACGATGCCCGCCGTCTTGGACCACCGGGGGATGCCGCGCAGGTCGTTCATGGGGTCGCGCCGGCCGCGCCGGCCCCCCCGCCGGGCGGCGGGCCGTTCGGGCCCCTCTCGCGCGCCTCCATCCTACGGGGCCAAGGCCGCAACTCGGCGATGCGCGCCGCCGGGAGCCACACCGGGTCGCCCGCCCCGGGGTCGAGCAGCAGGCCGCGCTCCAGGCCCGCGTCGAGCAGGCGGCCGTGCACCTCGGACCCGCCCACGCGCAGGGACACGGATTCGCCGACCAGCAGCAGCGCGGCGCGCCACGCCGCGGCCAGGGCCTCGGCGCCCCCCGGCGCCCGGAGGCGCGCGCTCCAGTGGTCGACCGCGGCGAGGAGGCTGGCGACAAGCCGGGTGCGGTCCACCGGACGCCCGACCTCGGCCTCGAGCGCGGTGAACGCCGCCCGGGGTTCCAGGCCGGGGGGCACCGCGGCCAGGTTGAGGCCCACGCCGATCACGACGGGGCGCTCGGCGCCCGCGGCCTCCAAGAGGATGCCACCCAACTTCCGCCCCCCCACCCACAGGTCATTGGGCCACTTCAGCCCGGCCGCTGCGCCCTCGGCGGCCACGGCCGCGCGCGCCGCCAGGGCGGCGAGCGCGACCGCCGCGTGGGGCAGGTCGGCGGGGCGCGCCTGCCACAGGAGAGAGAGGTACAGGCCGCCGGGCGGCGAGGCGAACGCGCGACCCCCGCGCCCCCGCCCGGCCCGCTGGGCGTCGGCGAGCACGGCCGTGCGCGGCCCGGCGCCGGCGTCGCGCAGGCGGCAGGCCTCGTCGTTGGTGGAGTCCACCTCGGCGAAGTGGTGGACCACCCAGCCGGTCTGGCGGCCCAGGGGGCCGGAAAGGTCCGTGTGGCGCGCGCCCATGGCCATCCGGGCCCACCCTACCCGGGGCGGGGTCGGATCTCCCCGGCCCGCCCGCAACCGACCCGCCCCCGCGGGCCTTCGGGTTCAATGGAGGATCCCGGAGACCCGCCCGTGCGCCGAAAGGCCCCCCTCCTCGCCGGCCTCCTGGCCGGGCTGCTGCTGGTCCAGGCCTGGGGGCGCGGGGTCCCGGCCGGGGCCGAGGACGGGGTCCGGCCCGACTACGAGTTCTTCAAGCGCCGCCTCTGGCCGCAGCTCGAGGCCTTGTGCGCGGAGTGCCACGCCGACGCCCGGCGCCGCGCCCGCATGGGCCGCTTCTTCCTCCGTCCGGTCCCGGGGCGCACGGTGCGCGAGCGGCACCTGGAGGACAACTTCGAGGAGGTGCTCCGCTTCGTCGAGCCGGGCAACCCGGCCGCCTCGGCGCTGCTGCTCAAGGCGCTCGGGCCGGACCGCGGCGGCGTCGAACACGAAGGCGGGGCCGTGGTGGGCGAGAACGACGTGGCCTACGGCGCGCTGGTGGACTTCATCAACGGGGTGGCGCTCCCTCCCCCGACCTTCCGCCCGCCGCCTTCGCCCGAGGGCCAGCCCGACTTCCTCTATTACCTCAAGCACGTGGCGCCGGTCACCCACCGCGTGTGCGCGGAGTGCCACGCCATGCCCGGCAAGGGGCGCATGAAGGTGATCGTGCCCGGCCCCGACGGCGGGAGCCTCACCCTCGAGGAGCACTACACCAACTACCAGGCGATCCTGCGCCTGACCTCGCCGCGCGACCCGCTCAAGTCGCGCTTCCTGGTCAAGCCCCTCGCCGTCGCGGACGGGGGCTTCCAGCACAAGGGCGGCGACCGGATCCGCAAGGACGACGTGAACTACCTGCGTTGGGTGGAGTTCCTCACCGGCGTGCGCGGGCCGCCGCTGCCCAGCGGGGCGCGTCCGGCCCCGCGGGCGCTCACGGCCCAGGGCCTCGCCTTGGAGGCCGAGGACCTGCGGGCGGAAGGAGACCTTGCGCGCGTGGACCTCAAGGAGGCGCGCGGCTACCTCGCCGTCACCGCGGGCTCCGAGGGCGGCGAACTGGACGCGCAGGTCGACGTCGAGGACGCGGGCACCTACCGCGTCGCCGTGCGCGCGGCGGCGGGCCTCGAAGGCCTCACGCTCACGATCGGCGACGGGGCGCCGACGCCGCTCGGACCCCTGGACCCAGCCCCGGGCCCCGGGGGGCTCGTGCGCTACGGGCCGCAGACGCTCCTGGACGGCGCCGAGCCGCTGGCGGGCGTCAGCGGCGTCCTGGCGCTGGAGGGCGAGACCCTGCGGATGGACGGCCGCGCCGGCGGCGCGGCGTGGCTCTCGCCGGCGCAGGTGCGCCACCGCGGGGTGAGCGCGCGCGTGCGCCTGCCGGACGAGGAGGACGGCGGCGACGACGCCTGGCTGCTCTTCGACATGCGCGACGCGGACAACGGCAAGTTCCTGGGGTGGATCGACGGCGGCCGCCGCCTGGTGCTGGGCGTGATCGAAGGCGGGGCGCCGCGCGTGCTCGCCGCCGAGCGCGCCCCGGAGCCGCGGGAGCGCATCGGCGAGGCGCCCGACGACGGCTTCCGCGAACTCAAGGTGGAGTACTACGCCGGGGTCGTGGTGGGCAGCCTGGACGGGCGTCCGGTCCTGCACATGAACCTCGACGAGCACCTGGGCGAAGGGCTCTTCGGGGTGCGCACCCACGGCGCGCTCGCCGTCGGGCGCGTGTCGGCGCTCGAGGAGTACGAGGTCTACGCGGTCACGTGGCGCCTCGGGGCGACGCTGCCGCTCGCCGCCGGCCTCCAGCGCTTGGTGCTCGCCCTCCCCCCGGGCGCGGGCCCGGTGGACTGGATCGAGTTCGCCCCGCCCTGACGCCCGGCCCCCGCATCCGCCCGGCCGCGGGCGGGTATCACCCGCTGGAGGACGCCCCGATGATCCGCCTTCGCCCGCTCGCCTGGCTGCTGCCCCTGTTCGGCCCCTGGCTCTGCCCCTTGGGGGCGGCGCGGGCCGAGGATCCCCCCCAGGGCCGCTTCTTCGAAACCTACGACCGGGACCAGGACGGCCGCGTGACCCCGGCGGAGTTCGACGGCGCCGCGGAGATCTTCCGGCTCCTGGACAAGGACCGCGACGGCGCGATCACGCCGGCCGAGGTCGGCCTGCCGGCGGAGTTCCGTCCGACGCCCCGCGCCCCCGGGGCCGGTCCGGCGGGCAGCGGGCGGGCGGGCGAGCGGGGGGCGGGTCCCGGGGCGGCGCGCCTGCGGCAGTTCTTGGAGCGGCTCAAGGCCATGGACGCCGACGGCGACGGCCGCGTCACCCGCGCGGAGTGGACCGGACCCGAGGCGCTGTTTGCGCGCCTGGACGCCAACGGCGACGGCGTGCTGGACGCCGACGACCGCCGCGAGCGGCCCGGCCGCCCGGAGGGCCCCCCGGGGCGCCCGGCGCCGTCCGACGCCGGGGAGGGCGGCGCCAAGGAGCGCGCCGCCCGGCGGGCCGAGGACGCGCGGCGCCTGTTCGCCGAGGCGGATCGGGACGGCGACGGCCGGGTGACCGGCGAGGAGTTCACCGGCCGCGAGGCGCTGCGCCGGGCCGACCAGGACGGGGACGGCTGCGTGACCCTCGCCGAGTTGACCGCCGAACTCGAGCGGCGCGCGCGGGAGCGGCCCGCGCCCGAGGCCGATCCCGGCGACACCCCCGCGCAGGGCGCGCCGCGCCGGCGCGTGAACCCGGAGATGCTCCGGCGCTTCGACCGCGACCGCGACGGAAAGGTCACGCCCGAGGAGTTCCCCGGCGACGAGGCGGCCTTCGCCGCGCTGGACGCCGACGGGGACGGCGTTTTGACCGAGCGCGACGCGGCGGCGGGGCCCGCCA
>JAPKHB010000910.1 GCA_026647295.1 Planctomycetota bacterium
ATTCCAGCCAGCGTTCTTCCGGTTTCCAGTCCAGTTCACAGGCCCCGTGCGTGCAAATCGCCCACACCGCCCGGTGGCAGGCGGATGACTCCCGCACCACCCACACCTGCAGCAGGGCTTCGCGGGCGCGCACCCGCGCCACCCCCTGGCTCGCCAGCCCGGGAATTTCCGCCAGCGGGATGGCGTGCCAACCGCTGTCCGGCGGAGGAAGATCGCCGCAGGCTTCCGCCGCCGCGAAGGCCTGGCCCGGGAACTGCCATGGCGGAATGGCGGGCAGGAACGCGCGCGCGTCGACGTACACCGCGTGCCCGCCGAAGGGCTTCAGCACCGGCACGCCCGCCGTTTCGAGCCCGCGGCCCAGGTACGCCACCGTCGCGGCGCGGTAGCGCAGGTAGTCCTCGCCGGTTACTTCGGTCAGGCCCTGCGCGAGCGCCTCGAGGTCGCGCCCGGCCATGCCGCCGTAGGTCGTGAAGCCTTCGTTGAGGATCAGGAGGTTGCGCAGCGGCGCCAGCAGCT
>JAPKHB010000911.1 GCA_026647295.1 Planctomycetota bacterium
CCAGGTGGCTTCGGGCCAGCGCTCGCTGCACGCGGCAGTGAAACCCTGTTCGAGCGTGACGAGCGCGACGTCGTACTCCTTGTTCTCGTAGGTCACCTGCCCCTTGCCGCTGCCGCCGGTGCGGTCGGCCAATCCGGCCGTGCCGGTGCAGGTGGCGGCGATCATCGAGAAGATGCTGGCCAGAGAATGTCTCGACCGCTACCAGAGCGCCGACGAACTTCTGGCCGCGCTGGGTGCCCTGGCGGCGCCGGTCGGGCCAACGGCCGTTGTGGTCGCCAAGCCGCAACCCGCCGCGGCGAGGCGCGCGAGCCGGGCCCGGTCCGCCCGCTGGGCCGCCTCGAGCTCGGCGAGGCGCGCCCGGAGCGTCGGGCTGTCCTGCTCGAGCAGCACGTCGACGGCGTGGCGCAGGCCCCGCTCGCGGCGCTCGATCTGCCGGCGCAGCGTCGCCCGCTCGTCCTCGCCGCGCAGGGCGGCCCACTCGATCACTTGCACGCTGGCCGTGCGACCGGCCGCGAG
>JAPKHB010000912.1 GCA_026647295.1 Planctomycetota bacterium
GCGAACGCGGCCGTCGATCAGCGGGACGCCGAAGCCGCCCTCGATCACCAGGGCGGGCGCCACGGCGGGGAGCGTGCCGACGTCCAGCTGGATCCCCGCGCCGAAGAGGGCCTCGAGCCGGCCGTCCCGCGCCGGCGAGGGAGGGCCCGCCTCGGTGAAGGGCTCCGCGGCGCGGCGCGCGTCGGGCGCCGGCGCGGCGCGCGGCGGCTCCACCTCCCGCGCGGGCGGCGCGAGCGCGCGCGCCGCGTCGCGCTCGGAGAGGCCCTTCTCGACGCCGACGACGAGCGCGCAGTCGTAGCGGCCGGCCTCGATCTCCGCCGACGCGGCGAGGAGCGCGATCGAGCCCGACGCGCACGCGGCCTCGTGGCGGCCGGTGGGCAGGCCCGAGAAGGCGGGATCGACGTCGACGAGGAACGCGCCGAGGTGGCCCTGCATCGAGTAGAGCTCGGCGGCGAAGTTGCCGACGTGGCCGACCTCGATCTCCCTGGGCGAGACGTCGGTCGCGGCGAGCGCGC
>JAPKHB010000913.1 GCA_026647295.1 Planctomycetota bacterium
CAGCGCAGCGAGCTGGACCCGAAGGAGATCGACAGCGTCGTCTTCGGCCAGGTGATCCCCGGGCTGACCGCCGCCAGCATCGCGCGCGAGGTGGTGCTCGCCGCCGGGCTGCCGCGGAAGATCGAGGCGTACACGGTGGCACGCGCCTGCGCGACCAGCGTGCAGGCCCTGGTGAACGCCGGCAACGCCAATTGCGCCACCCGCACGGGCGAGGCCGTGGCGCAGGCCTGCTGCCGCGCCGGAGACGATCGCGGGATCGCCGTCCGTGCCTGCGGCGAGGCGTCGCATCGCCTGCTCGGCGTACGCGTCGTCGACGGCGAGGAAGGCGTCGAACCCGGCGCCGGCCGCGTAATCGAGGAAGGCCTCGAGCGTGTCGCCCGGGGCGTTGTAGTGGATCAGACCGAACTTCATGGCAGGCTCCCACGCATGGCGGGATCCTAGTCCTGGCGACCGACAGCGTCAACGACCCCAACAACCAGGGACGCCACCGAATGGCGATTCCCTAAGCCACCACC
>JAPKHB010000914.1 GCA_026647295.1 Planctomycetota bacterium
TGCCTACGACTGCGGCAAGCCCTTCGGCGAGATCTGGAAGGTCGCCTGGGCGGGGCTGCAGGAGAAATGGCCGGGCGCCTTTGCCGCCGTCGAGGCCTTCCGCGTCGACAACGCCGAGATGGGGGCGATGATCGCCGAGGTCGACCTCGGCGGCCGGACGGTCGAGGCGGTGGTGGCCGGCTGGATGGCCGCCAACGAGGCGCGCTGGTCGGCGTGGATCGGCCGCTAGGACGGCGGCCGGCGCGATGCTGCTTGCGTGGTGGATGGGCCGCCGTTGGCGCGTCCCCCGCGCGTTCCGCCGTTCGCTCGCGTGGGGCGCGCTCGCGGCGCTCGCGGGCGACCTCGCCGCGCGCCCCGGTTGCGATCCGCGGGTGCGCCCGCGGCTGTGCCTGCACGCCGGCGAGGCGGCGCTCGGCGCGGACGGGGCGCTGATCGGCGGCGATCTGCTGCGGCTCGGCTGGGTGCCGGACATCGACGCGGCGGGGCCGCTCGTCTCCGCGGAGGCCGCGGAGGGG
>JAPKHB010000915.1 GCA_026647295.1 Planctomycetota bacterium
TGGTTCATCAATTCAACCATGGCGCCCGCCCCCACCAGCCAGGCCCCTAACACCACCAGTGGGCCGACAACACTCACGACTCGGTATCCTGCATGGCCCACACGACGGATCAGGTGCGCAACGTGACGCTGGTCGGCGCCGGGGGCGCCGGCAAGACGACGCTGGTGGAGGCGCTCCTTTTCCTGGCCAAGGCCACCACGCGGCGCGGGAGCGTCGGGGAGGGCAACACCGTCTCGGACTACGACGACGACGAGAAGGACCGCCAGCACTCCATCGTGGCCACGCCGGTGCACCTGTCCTGGAAGGGGCACCGCCTCAACCTGATCGACTGCCCCGGCGCGCTGGACTTCGTCGGGGAATCGCTGTGCGGGCTCGCGGCGGCCGAGACGGCGCTCCTGTGCATCAACGCCCACGACGGCGTGAACGTGGCGACGCGCCGGATGTTCCGGGCCGCGCGCGACCAGGGCCTGGCGTGCGTGGTCGTGGTGACGCGCGTCGAGTCCGAGAACGTGGAC
>JAPKHB010000916.1 GCA_026647295.1 Planctomycetota bacterium
GCGCGGAAGAAACGGCCGTTCGTTTCTTCCGCGCAGACCGTCGTGCCGTACGCACACGGCGCGTCGAGGGAGCCCCCCTCCCGCCGCGCGTCGAGCAGGCGGCAGCACACCACCGGGGCCCATGCACCGCGCGACGCAAGGGCGATCACGAGGACGGGCACGGGCGCGAGCACGAGCAGGAGCGCGAGCACGAGCACGGGGACGAGCACGAGCGCGAGCACGGGGACGAGCACGGGGACGAGCGCGAGCACGAGCGCGAGCTCGATGATGGTCGCGAGCGGCGCGAGCCCTCGCGCGGGGCCAGGGACGCGCGGCGCGAGCCGGCGCGCGGAGCGACGGCGACGGGCGAGCGCTCGAGGGTGCTCCCTTGGGTGATCGCGGTGGCGCTGCTCGGGGGGCTCGGCGTCGCGCTCTACGCGCGGCCGCCCGCGGGCGGGGCGGAGCCGGGCGCGCCGGAGCCGGTCTCGCAGCCCCCGCGCGTCGATCCGCCTCGCGGCGCGCACGAGGAGGAGCAC
>JAPKHB010000917.1 GCA_026647295.1 Planctomycetota bacterium
GGGCGAGGTCGCGCCGCGCGTCGTCGCCCTCGCCCGCGGCCTCCCGCACGCGCGCCCGCCGATCGAGCGCGACCGAGAGCTCCCGGAACCGCCCCGCCTGGTCCAGGATCGCCACCAGCCCGTCGAGCGCCTCGAGATCGGCCCCGTCGTCGCCGAGCCGCGCCGTGAACGCCGCGATCGCCCGGTCGTCGTCGCCGAGCTCCCTGGCGGCGAGCCGCGCGAGCTCGCCGAGGGCGTCCCGGCGCGCCGCGGGGTCCCGCTCGCGCGCCGCGAGCAGGTCGAGCACGTCGCACCGCTCTGCCACGCGGCCGCCGGCCGCGAGCAGCCGCTCCTCGTCCTCGCGCGAGCGCGGCGCCCGGCTCGCCGGCCCGAGCGCCGCCGAGTTGTCGGCCGCGCTGCGGACGGTGCGGGAGCGGGGCGTGGTGGCGGTGTTTCTGGAGCCGCAGGCGCCGGCGGCGCTGCCGCGGCGGATCGCCGAGCAGGCCGGTCTGCCGCTGGGTACGCTGGATCCGCT
>JAPKHB010000918.1 GCA_026647295.1 Planctomycetota bacterium
TAACTCCAAAGCGAATAACGCTCGTAGACGGCATCGAACACACCCGCCTGCTCGATCTGCCACCGCCATTCCTCGTTGGCTTCGCACAGCGCCGCCTCCCGCGCCGCGCGCCCGTCCGTCCTGAGGCTCCCGTCCTGCACGATCGAGCCGCTCGACCTCGAAGGCACCGTCAACGAGCGGATGCAAGTGTTGCATCAACGCTTCCCCGACGCGCACTTCGCGGCGATCGGGCCCGCGGGCGAGCATCGCGTGCGCTACGCGGCGATCGCTCTCTCGACCGCGCTCCAGCTCCGGACCGGCGACCCGAAGCCGCGCTTCTGCGGGCGCGGCGGCTTCGGAGCCGTGATGGGCTCGAAGAACCTGCTCGCGATCGTCGCGGAAGGCGACGACCCGAGGCCCGGACCGCCGTCGCCGCGCCTCAAGGTGAAACCTTCGAGTAGATAGCCAACAAGTCTACTCTCGGAGACGTTTCTAAGTCAGCCTGTCGCTAGCTCGATGAAATGCTGAAGTCTCT
>JAPKHB010000919.1 GCA_026647295.1 Planctomycetota bacterium
GACGGCGCGCCCGTTCCGGAGGATCTGAAGGATGTGGCCGGTCTGCCCAGGCTCATGCACGCCCTGGCCAGCCGCGGCTACGACCGCGCGGCGCTGGCCAAGATCGCCTACGGCAATTGGCTGCGCGTGCTGCGCGCGATCAGCTTGCAGCCGAGGCGGGCCTCCAGCGCGGCGACCTGGTCATCGTGGCGGGCCGGCCTTCGATGGGGAAGACGGCGTTCGGGCTGAACCTGGCCGAGAACATGGCCATCCACTACAAGCGGCCCGTGCTCTTCTTCTCACTGGAGATGAGCCGCCAGCAGATCGCCCAGCGCATCCTGTGCAGCCGCGCGCGGGTGGACGCGCATCGCCTCCGTCGTGGGCGGCACTCGCAGGCGGACCTGGAGCGCCTCACGGCCACGGGGCACGAATTGAGCGAAGCGCCGCTCCTGGTGGATGACTCCAGCGACCTCACGATCCTGGAAACCCGCGCCCGCGCGCGAATGGCCTTCCGCCGGCATCAGATCGCGGCCAT
>JAPKHB010000092.1 GCA_026647295.1 Planctomycetota bacterium
GGGCGGCGCGGCCGGCGGGGTGGGTTGGGGGCCCTGGGGGTTCGGCCGGGGGGCGTGGCGCATGCGGACCTTGAGCACGACGTCGGCGGAGCCCAGGTCGGCGGGGAGGAAGGCAAGGTCCGAGGCCGGGGCCGGGGCCGGACTCATCAGCAGGATGCGCACCTCGTCCTTGCCCCGCCGCAGCCGGTACTTGGTGAGGGTGCCCTCGCCATGGGCCACGTGGAAGCCCCCGACGATCAGGAGCACGCGGTGCGCCGGGCGCGCGGCGCGGAAGTCCGCCACGGCCTCGGCCATGGCGTCGTCCCAGAGCGACTGGGAGCGGAAGAACGCGGGCCCGCGCTCCGGGCCCATCAGGGCGAGGAAACGCTCCCGGTAGGCGTCCTCTAGCACCGAGGTCTCGCGCGGCAGCCAGGCCAGGTCCCCGTCGGGCTGGGCCCCGCGGAAGGCCTCGAAGTCCGCGCCGCTCTTGCGGTAGGCCGTGACGAGGCGCCGCGGGGCGTTGGCCGCGATGACCGGGATCCCGCGTTCGCGGCAGAAGTCGATCAGCGGCCCGTGCGTGTGCGGGTAGTCCGGGCCGAGCCGCGCTTCCTTGCGGAGCTGCTCGCTGGGGACCTCGCCCCGCAGGTAGGCGTCCAACACGGCCTGGGTGTCGCGCTCGAAGAACTCCATCGCCAGCGCGACGGGACGCCCGTCCGCGGCCAGGCGCCGCAGCAGGGCGAGTTGGGCCGCGGCTCCGGCCGGATGCCCGTGCAACTCGCCAAACGCGATCAGGTCCGCGTCCGAGACCGCCGCGAGCGCCCCCTCCAGGTCGGTGGGGGTCCCGTCGCCCAGGTACCACGCCTCGGCCCGCGCCGGCGGGCGCTCGGCCGGGCGCACCGCGGCGGGGGCCGGGCTCGCGGGCGCCGGGGCGGCGGCCCGCGCCAGCCTGGGGGCCGGGGGGCAGCGGCGCGGGCAGGCGCAGGCGCCCAGGGCGGGGACGAGGACGACGGTGAGCCACAGGGCGGGGGGACGCATGGCGAGAGCATCCTCTGCCGGCGGCGCGCTGAAAAGGCCTGACCCGGTCGGCGCAGCGGTACATTCTCGGCCCGGCGCGGCCGCCCCGCGCGGCCGCATGCCCCACAGCCCCGAAGGAGAGCCCCATGCCCAAGCCCCCTGTGAACAAGCGCGGCGGCAGCAAGCGCGGGAAGTTCAAGCCCGGGAAGAACAGCAAGGGGCACGGGCACTCCATGACCCGGGCCACGGTCCGCAAGAAGCTCAAGCGCGACTGACCCCCGGACGCCGGCCCCGGGCGCGGGCCCTCGGGACCGCGCGCGAGGGGACCCCGGATCGCGGCGGGCGTACCTTGAGGGGCCCATGAGCCAAGGATCGCCCCCGCCCCCGCGGCCGCGAGCGGCCGAGCCGCCCGTGGACCTCGGGCGGCTGCGCATCGACCGGGGCGCGGCTCCGCGGCGGCGCGTGCGGGGCATTCCCTTCCTGCGGTTGTGGATCCTGCTCGGGGTCGCGGCCCTGGCCTTCCTGCTGCGCGGCCCGCTGCTCGGGCTGCTCGGGGAGGGGCCCGCGGAGGGCTGGGAGACGGCGCTCGCGGTGCGCGAAGGCGCGGGCGGCGGCGTCATGGCCAACGGCTACGTCGTCGCGGAGCGCTCGGCGTCGCTCTCGACCGTCTTGAGCGGCCGGCTGGTCGAACTCAAGGCCAAGGAGGGGGACGTCGTCGAGGAGGGCGCCGTCGTGGCCCGCATCGAGTCGGCCGACCTGGAGGCCCTCGAGGCGCAGGCCGAGGCGGCCCACGCCGCGGCCACCGCGCGGGCGGCGCAGGCCGGGGCCGAGGCCACGGCGGCCCGCGAGCGGGCGACCGAGGCCGAACGCCGCCTGGAGACCGCGCGGCTGCACTTTGCGCGCCTGGAGGCGGGCATCGCGGCACTTCGCGACGGGGCCGCGCAGGCCGAGGAGGAGGCCGGTCGGCTCGAGCGCGAGGTCGCCCGCAACCGGCCGCTCTTCGAGCAGCGGCTCATCGACTCCGGCGAGTGGGACCGGCTCCAGACAGAGGCCCGGCGGGCCCGCCTCGCGCTCGAAGCGGCCCGCAGCCGCCAGCGCGAGGCCCAGGCCGAGCGCGCCGCCTGGGAGGGCGAGGTGCGCACGCTCGAGCAGACGCTCGTGCGGGCCCGCGCCGAGGCGGCCGCGGCCGCGCAGGCCGAGGCGGGGGCGGCGGCCGAGTCGCGCGCCGCCCGGCACGCGCTGGACCTGGCAGCGATCCAGGTCGAGCGCACCCGCATCCGCGCCCCCTTCCGGGGCCTGGTGATCCGCAAGGACGCCGAGGAGGGCGAGGTGCTCGCGCCCACCGGCGCCGGCAACTCGCGCGGCAGCGTGTTCACGATCGTCGATCCCTCGAGCCTGGAGATGCAGGTCGAGTTGAGCGAGCGGCGGCTGGCCGAGATCCGCGAGGGCGGGCCGGCGCGCATCGTGCTCGAGTCCGATCCGCAGCGGCCCCGGGCCGGCCGCGTGCGCAAGGTCTGGCCGCGCGCGGACCGGTCCAAGGGCACCGTCGAGGTGCGCGTGCGCTTCGAGCCCCTGCCCGAGGGGTTGAAGCCCGACCAGGCCGGGCGGGTGGAGTTCCTGGCCCGGGAGCCGGACGCGGACGCGGGGCCGCCGGCGGTGCGGGTGCCCGCCCGTGCGGTCGTGCAGCGGGCGGGTCGCAGCGTGGTCTTCGTCGTGCGCGACGGGGCGGCGCACGCGGTGGGCGTGCGCACCGGGGCCTTGCGCGGGACGCACCTCGCCGTACTCGAGGGCCTCGAAGGCGGGGAGCGCGTGGTGCTCTCGCCGCCGCCCACGCTCGCCGACGGCGACCGCGAGCCCTGACGCCCCGCCGCGGCCCGGCGCCCGCGGGCGCCCCGGAGGTCCTGGATGCGACCGTTGATCGAACTCGAGCAGGTGCGGCGGGTCTACCTCAAGGGCGGCGAGCCCCTCGTGGTGCTCGACGGCCTCGACCTGGCGATCGGCGCGGGCGAGTTCGTCGCCATGATGGGCCCCTCGGGGTCGGGCAAGTCCACGATCCTCAACCTGGTGGGCGGGCTCGACGCCCCGGACGAGGGCCGGATCCTCGTGGGGGGCGAAGACCTCGGCGCGCTCTCGCCCGCCGAACTCGCCGAGTGGCGGGCGCGCCACGTGGGGTTCGTCTTCCAGTCGTTCAACCTCCTGCCCGTGCTCACCGCGCTCGAGAACGTGGAACTGCCCCTCCTGCTCACCCCGCTGGGCAAGGCCGCCCGCCGGGAGCAGGCGCGCTTTGCCCTCGAGATCGTCGGGTTGGCCGACCGCATGGACCACCGGCCCCGCCAGCTCTCCGGCGGCCAGGAGCAGCGCGTGGCCATCGCGCGCGCGATCGCGACCGACCCCGCGATCCTCCTGTGCGACGAGCCCACCGGCGACCTGGACCGCCACAGCGCCGACCAGGTGCTGGACCTGCTCGAGCGCCTGTGCCGCGAGCACGGCAAGACCATCCTCATGGTGACGCACGACGAGGCCGCCGCCGCGCGGGCCGGCCGCATCGTGCGCCTGGACAAGGGGGCGCTGGTCGCCGGATCGGGACCCGCGTGAGCCTCGGCCGCCTCGTCCTGCGCCACGCCACGAGCCATCCCGTGCGCAGCCTGCTCACGGTCGCCGCCGTCGGCGTGGCCATGTTCCTGTTCTGCTTCCTGCGCTCGATCGTGACCAGCCTGGACGCGGCGGTGAAGGCCTCGGCCTCCAACCGCATCGTGACCGCCTCGGCCGTGAGCCTCTTCCAGTCCCTGCCCACGGCCTACCGCGAGCAGATCCGCGACGTGCCCGGCGTCCAGAGCGTGAGCCGGCTCACGTGGTTCGGCGGGCTGTACCAGGACGAGAGCGGCTTCTTCGGGCAGTTCGGCACCGACCCGGAGGTGATCCTGGAGCAGTACCCCGAACTCCTGCTCCCGCCCGCCGAGCGGGCCGCGTGGGTCGCCGACCGCAAGGGCTGCATCATCGGGGCAGGCCTGGCCGAGAAGTACGGCTGGCGGGTGGGGGACGAGATCCCGCTCATCGGCACCATCTACCCCCGGGTGGACCGGGCGGAGTGGCGGTTCACGGTGTGCGGGGTCTACCGCTCGGCCAAGGCCAACGTGGACGAGATGACGCTGTACTTCCACTGGAGCTACCTGGACGAGACGCTCGAGCGCGGCGAGGCCCAGGGGCCGCGGGGGACGAGCGTCCTGCTCGTGCGCGTGCAGGACGGCGTGCGGGCCGAAGACGTCTCGGCCGCCATCGACGCCTACTACAGCGGGGGGCCGCAGCGCACGCGCACCCAGAGCGAGGCGGCGTTCCAGGCGGACTTCGTCAACATGCTGGGCAACCTGCCCACCTTCCTCGGGATGATCGGGGCCGCGGTGCTGCTGGCCATCCTGCTGGGGATCGTGAACACGATGACGATCTCCGCCCGCGAGCGCGTGCGCTCCATGGGGATCCTGAAGTCGCTCGGCTTCCCGGACGCCGTGGCGGCGCAGCTCTACCTCCTGGAGAGCATCGCGCTGGTCGGGATCGGCGCCACGATCGGGCTGGCGCTCGCCTACGGGAGCGTGCCCTTCTTCCGCAAGCTGTTCGGGGTGCAGATCCCGATGTACGAGGTGGCCCCCGACACGCTCGTGCTGGCCGTGTTCCTCACCATCGTGATCGGCCTGCTCGGCGGCGCCGTGCCGGCCCTGGCGTCGGCACGCCTCAAGGCGGTCGAAGCCCTGCGGCGGGGCGCCTGATGCGGCGGCGGCTGATCCCCTGGTCCTATCCGCTGCGCTCGGTGCTGGTGCGCTGGCCGGCGGCGGCGATGAGCGCGCTCGGGATCGCGATGACGATCGCGGTCCTGTGCGGCGTGTTCGCCCTCCAGGCGGGCTTCGAGGGCCTGATGGGCGAGACGGGGTCGGACCAGGTGGTGGTGTACCTGCGGCCGGGGGCGACCAGCGAGGGCGAGAGCGGCATCACGCTCGAGAAGGTGCGCCAGTTCGTGAACGAACGCCCGGAGATCGCGCGCGACGCCGCGGGCGTGCCCCTGGCCGCCGGCGAGACCTACCTCGCGCTCTTCCTCCACAAGGCCGACGGCGGCGGCCTGGTCAACGTGCCCGTGCGCGGCGTCGAGCCCGCGAGCCTGGCCGTGCAGGGGGCGGACCTGCGCATCGTCGAGGGCCGCGGGATCGCCTTCGGCCGCGACGAGGTGATCGTGGGCGCCCCCTTGAGCCGGCGCATCGCCCACTGCCGCGTGGGGGACACGCTGCTGGTGAACGTGACGCCGTTCACCGTGGTCGGGCTCTTCGAGCACCCCGGGGCGTACCGCTCGGAGATCTGGGGCGACGTGGAGCGCATGGCCGCGGCGCTGGACCGGCCCGTGCGCCAGCGGGTCGTGGCGCGGCTCAAGCC
Source organism: Planctomycetota bacterium (assembly GCA_026647295.1). GTDB lineage: Bacteria > Planctomycetota > PLA2 > PLA2 > JAEUHO01 > JAPKHB01. The sequence continues at coordinate 5,410 of JAPKHB010000092.1, forward strand.
CGGCGTGGACGTGGCGGCGCTGACGCGCGAGATGGCCGACCACAAGCAACTCGCCTCCAAGGTCATGACCGAGCGGGCGTACTTCACCTCCCAGACCCGGGTGCTGGGCGGCGTGCTGGGCGTGCTCGGCTCCCTGCTCGGGGGGATCCTCGGGGTGGCGGCGGTGCTGGGCGCGGCCAACACCATGCTGGCGGCCGTGGGCGCGCGCACCCGCGAGGTCGGGATCCTGCGCGCGATCGGCTACCGGCGCCACGCGATCCTGCTCGCGTTCCTCGTCGAGGCCGGGCTGATCGGGCTGGTGGGCGGAGTCGTCGGCGGCCTGATCGTGTGGCCGCTGGACGGCCTCGAGACCGGGACGATGAACTGGAACACCTTCACGGAGTCGGCCTTCGCCTTCCGGGTGGACGCCGACCTCCTGCTCACGGCGGTCGCGATCGCCGTGGGCCTGGGGCTCGTGGGGGGGCTCGTGCCCGCCTGGCGGGCGGCCCGCCTCCAGCCCGTCGAGGCCATGCGGCGGCTCTGACCTGGGGGGTCCCCCGGCCGGCGCGTCCGCCCGGAAGGCCGCATGCCGCTGGGGTTTGCGGGCACCCGAGCCCCGCGGCGGGCCGGGGTCCCGGCGCTGTGCTAGGCTCCAGGGGTCAGGCCGGAGCACCCTGGACCGGGACGGGTCGCTGGCGCCCAAGGCGCCTGCGGCCGGAACGGTCTCGCATGGCCCGCAACCTCCGCGCGTCCCGCGACCCGGGGCGCCGATCTGCGCCCGCTGGGCGCGTGCTCGTCTGGGCCGCCTGGCTCGGGCTCGGCACGGGCATCGCGCTGCTCGTCGACGTTCCGCCACCGGACCCGGGCGCCTGCGCCGGCGCTCCCGGCGCCCCGGCGCCCCAGGCCGCGCCCCTGCCGCCCGGGGGCCCGGGGACGCCGCTGGCCGACCTGACGGCGCTGGCCGCGGCGCTCGAGGCGGGCCTTGCGCCCACTCCCGCGGCGCTCGAGGCCTTCTGCGCCGGCCTCTGGCGGCATGCGCCGGGCCCGGCCGGCCGTGCGCTTGGCTACCAGGCCTTCGAGCGCCGGCCCCCGGCCGGAGGATCACCCACGGCCCCGGCCGCGGGCCTGCCCCCCGGGCGCGTGACCTTCGTCGCCACGGACGCCGCGCCGATGCCCTGGTTGCTCGGGACGGATCTCGCCGAAGACCCCGCGGTGCGCGAGGCGCTTCGCTCCGCCCTGGCGACGGGCGCCGCGGTCCTTGCGCGCGGCACGCGGATCCCCATCTCGCCCGACGGCGGCGAGATGGAGGGCGCCTACCTCATCCTCGGGGTGGGCCGCCTGGACCGCCCCCCGGAGCCGCAGGCGACCGCGCCCCTTGCGCCGGGCTTCGTCTTCGTCCCGCTCGCCGCCTCCGCCGCGCGCGCGTTGACGGCGTCCGGCGCGCTGGGGTCGGCGGGCCTGACCGCCGCGGACGCCTTGCCGCCGTCGCTCGCGGCGGGCCACGTCCCCGCCCGACCGTCCGCGGGGGCGCCGGCGGGGCGCGGAGCCCCCCGGGCGCGGTGGGGTCTGGCCCTGGCCCTCGGGGGCGGGCTCGCCCTGGTCGGGCGGGGCCTCCTCGCCCGGCGGGAAGGGCGCCGCGCAACCGAGCGCGCCGCCCGGGCCGAGCGGGAACTCACCCTCGCCGCGGAGCGCGCGGCGCTCGCCCAGCGCTCGCTCGACGACCTCGCCCGCGGGGTCGGCGCCGTGTTCTGGGTCGCGCGCCCGGGCGAACCCCGGCGCCTCGAGGCTGCGGGCGCCTTCGAGGAGATCTTCGGCCACCCGCCCGCGGCGCTCGAGGCCGACCCGGGACTGTGGCTCGCGCGCGTGCATCCCGCCGACCGGGACGCCGTCGGCCGGGCCCTGGCCGGCGCGGGGGCGGGCCAGGCGTGTGACCTCGTCTACCGCGTCGAGCGCCCCGACGGCACCCTGCGCTGGGTCCGCGATCGCGCTTCGGCCGCGCCGCCGGCCGGGGAACCCGGGCTGCGGATCTTCGGGATCGCCGAGGACGTCACGCGGCTGCGCGCGGCCACGGACGCGGCCGAGCACGCGCAGGCGCAGTTGCGCCACGTCCAGAAGCTCGACGCCGTGGGCCGGCTGGCCGGCGGCGTGGCGCACGACTTCAACAACCTCCTGACCGCCATCCTGGGCTACGCGACGCTGGCGCTGGGCCGGCTCTCGCCCCAGCACCCCGTGCGGGACATGCTCCGGGGCGTCGAGCACGCCGGCCGCAGCGCCGCGGCGCTCACCGCGCAACTCCTCGCCTTCAGCCGCCGCCAGGTGCTCCATCCCCGCCGGCTGGACCTGAACGAGGTGGTCGCCGCCACGCTCAAGCTCGCCCGGCGCCTCGTGCGCGAGGACGTGGCGATCGAGACCCGGGCGGGAGCCGACGTCCCCGCCGTGTGGGCCGACGCGGGCCAGATCGAGCAGGTGCTGATGAACCTCGTGATCAACGCCTCCGACGCCATGCCCGAGGGCGGCACCTTGCGCGTCACGACGGCGTCGGTCGACGCCGGCCGCGCGCCCCCATCCGACCGCGCGGGCCTGGGGCCGGGCCGCTACGCCCGGATCGCCGTGCGCGACCACGGCGTGGGCATGAGCCGGGCCGTCCGGGAACGGCTCTTCGAACCCTTCTTCACGACGAAGCCCCCCGGCCGCGGGACGGGGCTCGGGCTCGCGACGGCCTACGGCATCGTGGAGCAGAGCCACGGCCACGTCGCGGTCGACTCCGCGCCCGGCCGCGGCACGACCGTGCGCGTGTACCTGCCCGCCCACGCGGGGGGCGACGCCGCGGAGCCGGAGCCCGACGCCGCGCCGCCGCCTCCGCTCCCGCGGGGGACCGGCGAACGCATCCTCCTGGTGGAGGACAACGGCCCGCTGCGGGCGCTCGCCTCGCAGACGCTCGCGGACCTGGGCTACGAGGTGGCGGCCGCGGCGACGGCCGAGGAGGCCGTCGCGCTCGCCGCGGCCGCCGCCCCGCCGCCGGCGCTCCTGCTCACCGACGTGGTCCTGCCCGGGCCGAGCGGCCCCGCGCTGGGCGAGCGGCTGCGGCGGCGCTTCCCCGCCCTGCGCGTGTTGTTCATGTCCGGCCACGCCGAGGAGGCGGTCCGCCGCGCGGGCGTTTCGCCCGCGGGCGCCTCCTTCCTCCCCAAGCCGTTCCTGCCCGGGGACCTCGCCCGCAAGGTGCGCGAGGTGCTCGACGCCCCGCGCCCCTGACCCTCGGGGCGCGGCCGCAAGCCGCCGGCGGCTATTGGAACAGGAGTTGGTGGTAGGACGGGAAGGGCCACAGGGCCTCGTCGGTCCGCCGCTCGAGCGTGTCGCAGGCGCCGCGCAGGCGGCCCATGGCGGGGCGCAGCACCGCGACCTGGTGGCGGGCCTTCTCGGCGCAGGCGTGCTCGTCGGGCGCCCCGGCCAGGGCCTGGCGCACCTCGTCCACGAAGCGGATCGCGTCCTGGATCAGGCCGGTGTAGATGGCCAACTCCTCGCGCTGGGCGGCGCACTCCAGGCCCGCGGCCTCGCACTTGAGGATGGCGTCGGCCAGGAGGGTCTGCTGGCGCCAGGCCGCCGGCAGCGCGCCGGTCTTCACCATGCGCAGCATCTGGACCGCCTCGATGTCGAGCATGCGGTTGAACTTCTCGAGTTCGATGCGGTAGCGCGCGTCGAGCTCGTGGGGCTTGAGCACGCCGTAACGCTCGAACAGCGCCTTGGTGTCGTCCTCGATCAGCGCCTTGAGCGCCCCCGGCGTCACCCGCTCGTTGGGCAGGCCCCGCCGGGCCGCCTCCTGCGCCCACGCCTCGGAGTAGTTGTCGCCGTTGAACACGACGGGCTTGGCGTCGGCGTAGGCCTCCTTCACCACGGAGAGGATCGCCTGCGTGCGGTCCTCGCCGGCCCGAAGGCGCGCGTCGAGCTGCTCGGCCATCTCGTCGAGGGCCTCGGCCACGGCCAGGTTGAGGTAGGTCATGGGCGTGGCGCTGGACTGGCTCGAGCCGACGGCGCGGAACTCGAACTTGTTGCCCGTGAAGGCGAAGGGCGAGGTCCGGTTGCGGTCGCTGTTGTCCTTGCGCACCGCGGGCAGCACCTCGACGCCGGTCTGGATCACCTCTTCGGCCACCGCGGCCACGGTGCGGCCCTCGAGCAGCGTGTCGAGGATGAGCGTGAGCCGGTCGCCCAGGAAGGCCGAGATGATGGCCGGCGGCGCCTCGTTGGCGCCCAGGCGGTGGTCGTTGCCCGCGTGGGCGATCCCGGCCCGCAGCAGCGCCGCGCGCCGGTGCACGCCGCGCAGCACCGCACCCAGGAAGAAGAGGAACTCGACGTTCTCCTCGGGGCTGCGCCCGGGGTCGAGCAGGTTGCGGCCCGTCTCGTCCTGCATCGACCAGTTGTTGTGCTTGCCCGAGCCGTTGACGCCGGCGAAGGGCTTCTCGTGCAAGAGGACCGCCAGGCCGCGCTCCTTGGCCAGGCGGCGCATGAGGTCCATCAGCATCTGGTTCTGGTCGCACGAGATGTTGAGCGCCTGGAAGATCGGCGCGCACTCGTACTGGTGCGGGGCCACCTCGTTGTGGCGCGTCTTGAGCGGGATGCCGAGCTTCCAGGCCTCGCGCTCGAGCGCGGCCATGTACTCCAGGGCGCGCGCGTCGATGGCGCCGAAGTAGTTGTCCTCGAGTTGCTGGCCCTTGGGCGGGGCGGAGCCCAGCACCGTGCGGCCGGCCACCTCCAGGTCGGGGCGGCGCACGTAGAGGTCGCGGCGGATGAGGAAGTACTCCTGTTCGGGGCCCAGCGTGGGCGTGACGCGCCGGGCGCGCCGGCCCATCAGCCCCAGCACCCGCACGGCCGCGCGGCTCAACTCCCGCATGCTGCGCAGGAGGGGCGTCTTCTTGTCGAGCACGTCGCCCGTGTAGGAGACGAACACGGAGGGGATGGTGAGGGTGCAGCCCACCTCGTCGAAGACGAGGAAGGCGGGCGAGGTCGGGTCCCAGGCCGTGTAGCCGCGCGCCTCGAAGGTCGAGCGCATGCCGCCGCTGGGGAAGGACGAGGCGTCGGGCTCGGCCTGGATGAGCATGCTGCCGGAGAAGCGCTCGATGGCCTTGCCGTCGCACAGCGAGAGGAAGGCGTCGTGCTTCTCGGCCGTGGCGCCGGTGAGGGGCTGGAACCAGTGCGTGAAGTGCGTCGCGCCGCGCTCCATCGCCCACTCCTTCATGGCCTGGGCGACGGCGTCGGCGAGGCCCATGTCGAGCGGCTCGCCGGCGGCGATGGTGGCCTGGATGGCCTCGAAGATCGGCCGGGGCAGCCGGCGCTGTTGCGGCGCCCGCTGGCGCTTCTTCTAACCAAGCCTCTTGCCTCGCCCATTCGCAGGCAGGCACGTCAGGATTTGATTACCGAAATGTGAGGTTGCCATGCCGACTCGCAAGACCGCAAAAAAGGCTGCTCCCACCGCCCGCAAGAAAGTCGTGAAAAAAGCCGCAGCCAAAGCGGCCGCCAGGAAACCGGCCGCCCGCCGGACGCCGGCCCAAGCTGTGGCGCCGGCGCCGCTGGATGAGCAACTGCTTGCTGCCGCGCGCACTGCCGTCAAAGTGTGCATGAATGTGCAACCGGGTGAGACGGTGACGGTCATCACCGATGAAAACAAACGCAACATCGGCCAGGCGCTGTGGCGAACAGCCCAGCGGTCCAGACTCTGCGTTGAAGTACTCAAGGGCAATCCCCTTACTGGTAAC
>JAPKHB010000920.1 GCA_026647295.1 Planctomycetota bacterium
GACTTTCATCTCGTTGTTCTTCGTGCAGAATGTTTTCGAGCAGCGCGTCATCGCGGCGCAGCCGGCTGCGGCTCCGCTCGTTGCGACCGCCGCGGCGCCGGCAGGATTATCCGGCCCGTTCTTCGCGCCGTGATGCGCCGGGAGCGCGGCTCCGTTTGCCGGCGCGTTCAGGCAATGGCTCATGACAGCGCCGGTTGCGCTCCGCGCAGAACCGTCATTCATTCGTCAGCAGTAAGGGAAACGTACTCTATCACCCCACACATGCAAGGGAGGTAAATCATGAGAAAGTTCGCGCTCATTTTCTGCGGACTGTTGTTGCTGCTCGGGCCCAGCCTGGTGCTCGCGCAAAGTGAAGGCATTGCGGAGGGCCCCAAGGTGCCGCTGGGCACGGAGGCGCGTTCCGGCAAGCTGTTCTTTGAATCCGAGGACGGCCAGTTTCAGTGGTGGCTCGATTCGCGCATTCAGGCTGACGGCGCACTCTATTTCGAAAACAAAAATCGTCTGAGCAACGGC
>JAPKHB010000921.1 GCA_026647295.1 Planctomycetota bacterium
ATACAGGTGATACTCCCACAGTCACAAGTGGACATCAAAGGCTTCGGTCACATCGAGGCTCGAGCCGGCCAGGGCGGCGCGCTGCTGCTCAAAGCCGATCCCGGTCCGCCACTCTCCCAGCGAGTGGCAGGCCAGCGCCAGTATCTCGAAGGCGCGCGCAATCGCCGCCGGATCATTCAGCCGCTCGGCGATGGCCAGGCTAGCCTGCGCCACCTCGAAGGCCTCCTGGTACTCATTGCGATGCCAGTGTAACTGGGCCATATTGTAGAGCACGTAGGCATAGTCGGCCGCATTCTTGTGTTCATCCACCTCGGCCAGCGCGGCGGTCAGGTCGGCGCGGGGTGCGGCACGGCGGGAGCGACGTGCTGTTCCTTGGCCGGCGCGGGCACGTCTTCGGGCTCGGCGGGCGGGCGGTGCGGGGTGAAGTCGCGGTAGCCGAAGCGGATCATGGCCAGGAAGAAGGTGACGGCGAGCGGGCCGACGAGCAGGCCGATCGCGCCGAACACCAGGATC
>JAPKHB010000922.1 GCA_026647295.1 Planctomycetota bacterium
TACCATCAGCCGGTGGTGATCGAGCGGTTCTTCCCGCTCTACCGCGAGCTGGCGGCGCGGCGGCCGCGCCCTAGCTGACGCTCGGCGGCAGCTCGGCGCGCCGGGCTCGTCGCTCCCGGCGGAACCACCAGGCGGCGCCGCCGGCCAGCATGAAGGTGGCGTTGGTGGCCACCAGGGCGCAGACAAGACGAATCTGGATGCATTTGGTCACCCGGTGCTTTCCGGGGCAGCCGACCGGCTGGCCGGGATCGTCTTGCAGCGTCTCAAACTGAAGACCCGCACCGTTAAACTCGGATATGCACAACGCGCAGCCGCGCATTGTGCGAGCCAGCAGGACGTGAACGAGGCCGTGGCTTGTGGCGTGGCGGCCGTGCGCGCCGCGGCGGAGGGGCATAGCGGTTTCATGGTGAAGCTGGTTCGCACCGGCAACGACCCGTACCGGTGGACGACCGGTCTTCAACCGCTCGGCGATATCGCCAATGCCGAGCATTTCATCCCCCGGGACTGGATCA
>JAPKHB010000923.1 GCA_026647295.1 Planctomycetota bacterium
TCGGGGAGTCACGACCTGCCTGCGGCCCTGAGCGCGCGCGAGTCGGGCCGGCGAGGCGGGGCACGCGCTGAACGCCGCCGCTCAAGGGTCGCGCAGCCGCTCCTGGGCGCTCACCGTGGACATCGTCTCGGCCAGCAGCAGCAGCGACCTGGTCAGCGAGGCGACGAGGTCGCCGGCCTCGGCGCCGACCGCCTCGGCCACCGCGCAGGCGGCGGTGATGACGGCGGCGCCGGGGTGGCCGGCGGCGCGGCGGTGGCCGTCGTCGATGTCGAGCGCCGTGGCCGCCATGGCGTTGGCGGTCGCCGCGGCGATGGCATGGTGCGCGGCGCCGTCGAACCAGTCGTACCAGCGCGCGCCGCCCGGCAGCTCTACGTCGCGCACGCCGCCCGCCTCGAGGATCGGCGCGACGAGGAAGTGCTCTCCCACCACGTAGCGGAAGTCGCCCGGCCAGTCGGCCTCCGCGCCGATCGGGTGGAGGATGGGCTCGCCCGCCGCGTAGGCCTCCTCGGTCA
>JAPKHB010000924.1 GCA_026647295.1 Planctomycetota bacterium
AAACTGGAGGGTTGAACCGATGAATGCCCCGATCTCCCTCGGCATCCAGCTCCCGACCGCCGACCGGCGGCTCGAGCCCTTCACGCTGTCCGCGCCGCGCGACTTCCCGCAGGGCGCTGCGCGCGACGCGGCCCCGGTGCGTGCGCAGGCCTTCAACCGCGTTGCCTTCGCCGCGGCGCACGTCGTCGCCGACCCCACGGCGCGCCCGGAGACGATCGTGACATCGGATGGCTCGGCTCCGACGGCCGCGCTCCACCACAGTGAGGCACCCATGGAGATCACGAAGGACACCAAGGTCGCCGACATCCTCGACGCCTTCCATGGCTCGCCGGTCCTGCCGCGCCTCGCGGCCTGCTTCGACCTCATGGGCGCCCCCGGCGGGCGCGCCCGCGCCGAGCACGTGGTGCTGCTGCGCCTCCTCGTCGACGGCGCCGCGCCCGAGGACGTGGCCGCCGTCACCGGCCGCTCGCTCGGCGACGTCGCGACGCTCGCCGGCGCGCTGGGGAGCCTGG
>JAPKHB010000925.1 GCA_026647295.1 Planctomycetota bacterium
ATACGGTCTGGCTATCAGCGCCGGCATGGCGGCCCTCGGTTTTCTGGCGTTGCGCTGGGCCAGCACGCGGTCGCATAAGATTTTCATGAGTGTGCTCTTCGGTGGCCTGCTGTTTCGGGTCATCGTCGTGGGCGTGGCGCTGTTCGTGGTGTGGAAATTTTCGAGCCTGGACCTCACCATCTTCGCCGCTTCGCTGGTGGGAACGTATCTGGTCTTGCAATTCACTGAAACGTTGATTCTGCAGAGACATTTCAAACGCATTAAATCGATCAGGAATTCATGACGCCGCTGCTGATTGGCTGGTTTCTCGCACTGTTCACCTTCGCAGGCGACACCCCGCAGGAACACACCTCTTCCCATCCTCCGCCGGCGGCCGCGACGGCAGCGCCGCAGGAGGCGCATCATCCCCCCTCGGAAAGCATCGGCAGTTTCATCCTCCATCACATCAGTGATGCCAACAAGCTGGACTTCCATCCTTTCGGCGAGGTCCACCTGCCGCGTTTCGAGCTTT
>JAPKHB010000926.1 GCA_026647295.1 Planctomycetota bacterium
GCCATCTACCTCTCCTTGATTGCAGTTTTAATTCCATTCAAGATAATGATACCATTGAATTATATCGTAATACGATATATAATCGGACAATCAAATTTAACATGAGGTATAAAAAATGGTTGGACGAAACATTCTGGATTACAAACATATAAACATTAACCCGCCTGGGGAGTTCCGAATGCTATTAGTTTCCCTTCTGTCGGCATTGATCGGAATTCTTGCTGGTTTTGTAGCGTTTGGTCTTTATTCGCTAATTTCCATCATAACGAACCTGGTATTCTTCCAACGTTTTGGGCTCACCCTCCCGAGTCTGAAAGACAACCCATTGGGATTGTGGATAATTATTGTTCCAGTGATTGGTGGATTGATCATCGGTGTAATGGCAAAGTATGGATCATCGAAGATCAAGGGGCATGGAATTCCCGAAGCGATGGAAGCTGTGTTAGTCAATCGTAGTCGCATTCAACCGCGCGTCGCAATACTCAAGCCGATCTCGGCTGCCATCGCAATT
>JAPKHB010000927.1 GCA_026647295.1 Planctomycetota bacterium
TACCTCGCCACCCGCGAGGTGATCACCTTCGAGGAATCCTTCAAGGCCCGCGTCGCGCCGCTGTGGAACACCCGCAATGTGGGCGCCCAGATCGGCGCGCACTGGGCAAACACCTTCATGGGGACGCTGGTGGCCAGCAATGGCCAGGTCGAGATGAACAACCCGCCAGCCGATCTGCTCGTCTGGTTCGCCCCGCGTGAGGATTGTCGTCTTCAGATCGTGGACCGGCTGTCCGAGGATGCGCGGGCCCTGGCATGCCCCGCGCAGGTCCGCTATCTCTGGGAAGGCATGCCAGAAACGGGCGACAAACTCGTGTTCACGCAGGTCTACTACCCGCACGCCCCGTACAAGCCGGCCATTAGCAGCAACCACGCAGGCGCCCAAGCAATCTACGCCGATGAGTTGCAGGCCACCGCCGGCGCATCCGGCATCCAGGTTGTGCGCGATGATGCGGAGGCCAGCGTCCTGCGCCTTGAACTGGAGCCCGGCAAAGTCGAGTGGGTGGTATTCA
>JAPKHB010000928.1 GCA_026647295.1 Planctomycetota bacterium
AGGACCGGTGGCTCGAGATCGCCGGCCTCGGGATGGTCGACCCAAACGTCCTTCGCAACGTCGGCTACGACCCCGAGACGTGGCAGGGCTTCGCATTCGGCTTCGGAGTGGAGCGGGTCGCGATGTTGCGTTACGGGATCGACGACATCCGGACCTTCTACAACAACGACATCCGCTTCCTGGAGCAGTTCGCATGAAAGTGCCGCTCTCATGGCTGCGGGAGCTCACACCCGTCGACGTCGACGTCGACACCTTGGCCGCACGCCTGCACGACCTCGGACTGATCGTCGAAGCCGTGCATGCTCCGGCGAGTCTCGAGAACGTCGTGGTTGCCGAAGTCAAGGAATGCCGGGCGATCGAGGGTGCGGAGAAGGTGCAACTCGTCGTCGTGGACGACGGCACAGGTCCTCGCGAGGTGATGTGCGGGGCGTTCAACATAGGACCGGGTGATCGCGTGCCACTCGCTCTCCCGGGCGCCGTCCTCCCCGGTGGAGTGCGGATCGACGTACGC
>JAPKHB010000929.1 GCA_026647295.1 Planctomycetota bacterium
GGAGCTTGGGGTAGCGCCCGCGGATTTCCCAGGCGTGAAAGAGGGGCGACCAATCCACGATCTCCGCCAGGTCGGAGAGCGGGATCTCCGGGATCGCGCGGACGCCGAGAAACGCGGGGCGCGGCGGGGCGTAGCTCGTCCAGTCGGTGGGGAACGCGCGCGCGCGCGCCTCGCCGATCGGGAGGAGCTTCGCGATCGCGCGGCGTCCGGCGTGTTCCCGTCGCAGTTCCGCCTGATCCCGGCGATTGGCGGCGTCGAGTTCGGCGCGCGCGCGCGGGTTGAGCAGGCCGCCGATCGCCAGCGCCTGGTCGCGCAGCACCTCGGCGTCGAGCCGGAGCCGCGGACCGCGGGCGAGCAGCCGGTTCTCGGGATCGCGCTCGAGCAGCGCGGGCGACACGACCGAATCCTGCCGGTACGTGCGCGAGGTCACGAGCAGGCGCACGAACGCCTTCACGTCCCAGCCGGTGCGCACGAACTCGCGCGCGAGCCAGTCGAGCAGCTCGGGATGCGT
>JAPKHB010000093.1 GCA_026647295.1 Planctomycetota bacterium
ATGACGAAACGCGTCCTGACCTTTTCCTGGATCGCGCTCGGCCTGCTGTTGTGGGCCGGCGCTCCGAACTGTTCGGCGCAGGCCGGCCAGGAGGCGCCCGCCGGCGCCGGCGCCCGGGCGGCGTCCGGCCCCGAGCGCGGGGACGACAACGTGATCGACGCGGACTTCGAGGTGAAGTAGCCGGCCGCGCGGGCCGGCGGTCGGGCAGGCCCGGCCGCCGGGCCCGCCGCCCGGGCGGCGCCGCGGCGGGCGGCAGGTTGCCGCCGTCCCCCGCGGCCGGGGGATACTGGAGGCCGGCGCGTAGGCCGGCCCTGAACGCCGCGCTTCACCTGACCCGCCCGACCGGCCGAAGGATCTGCGTAGGTCCGGGCCCCGCCGGAAGGGGGCAGACCGCGCCACCGCCGGGAGGGCCCGTGGGCCTTCGATCCATCGCCCGACCGTTCCAACGCGCGCCGCACCGCCCCCCCTGGACCTGGTGGGTGGGCACCCTGGCCGGTGCGGCCCTCGGGGCCGTGCTGCTCTTCGCGGTCTACGGCAAGTCGATCGACCCGGCGGCCTTCGAGGAGCAGGTGCACACCGAGGGGCTGGACTTCCTGCTGCCCGCCAGCGTCGTGGTCTTCCTCGCCCTGGCCCTGGAGACCTCGCTCGGGGCGGCGCTGCTGCTCGGGATCCGAACGCTGTGGGTCCTGGTCCCCGCCGCGGCGGTGACCGGCCTGCTGCTCTTCCTGTCCGGGCGCACCTACCTCGAGTCGCTCGACGGCGGCGTCGACCCCGCGCACACCTGCGGGTGTTTCGGCCGCATCGTCGACCGCACCCCGGGCGAGGCCCTGTGGCAGAACCTGCTCCTCTTCGTCCCGACCCAGTTGCTGGCCTGGGTCGGCCGGCCACCGGAGACCGCGCCGCTCCCGTACAAGCGGGGCCTGGGGGCCGCGCTGCTCACCGTGGGGGTGCTGGTGTTCGCGGGCTTTGCGCCCGATCTGCCGCTGGACGACCTGGCCACCCGGCTCAAGCCCGGCGTGTCGCTCGCGGAGCTCTGCGTCGGCGAGGCGCAGCCCCCCGACGGCGGGGCGCCGGCGCCGGATCCTGACGGAAACCTCGATGCGCCCCTGGACGAGCCCCTGGTCCTGGGCGCCGAGGAGGGGCGCGTCTGCCTCAAGGACCGCGTGCTGCACCACCGGATCCTGGAGTGGGACAAGGGTCTGTACCTGGTCGTCCTGGCGGACCTGGAGTCGGCCGCCTTCCTGCGCCGGCGCGAGGAACTCGAAGCCTTCGTGGGCGATCCGCAGGCGCTGCCGCTCCTCCTGCTCACGCCCTCCTCCGAGGAGGCGGTCGGGCGCTTCGCGGAGCGCCACCCCGGGGGGCTCGAGCCCTTCCCGGTCGAACCCGCCCTGCTGCGGCCGCTGTACCGCCGGCTCCCCCGTTCCTTCCTGGTCGGCGCGGGCGTCGTGCTCGCCACCTACCCAGACCTTCCTCCTCTTGGCAAGATGAAGGCTCTCGGTCCGGCTCCCCCGCCGCTCGAAGGCGCCCCGCCGGGGTCCGAGCAGCCCGGGGACGCCGACCCGCCCCCGGACCCCGAGGAGTTCCCCCCCCATGACTGACCCCACCGCCCGCTGCTGCGTCACCTTGCGCCCGGGCGCCCGGGCGCGGGGGCCCGGCGGGGCGGCTCGCCTCGGGCTCGCGCTCGGGCTCACGGCGGCGCTCCTCGCCACCGCGCCGCGCGCCCAGGCGGCGCCGGACGACCCGCCGCCGCCCGCGCGCCACGAGCGCCTGTGCGACTTCGCCTTCACGGGCCGCTACCAGGTCTTCGTCGCGGGTCGCCCCGCCGCCGAGGCCGCCGTGTCCTACAGTCGCGAGGGCGACGCGTTGCTCGTGCAGAACACCGCGTACGGCGCCCCCTTCCTGATCGACCTGAAGACCGAGGTCGTCTCCCGCGTCCGCAGCGAGGACCTGCTGCGCCGCCCCGAGCGCGACCGCTACGACCTGCGGGCGGGCGCGGTGCTCGAACCGGTCGCGCGCCTCAAGCGCCAGGGTGGCGACCTGCTGGTGGACGGGGAGGGACTGGTCGCCCGCCTCAACCTGCGGACGCTGGGCGAGTTGAGCGGCCAGGACGTGCTCGACCTCTTCCCCGAGTACCGCCGGGACCTGGATTCGTACCCGGTCGACGGGCGCCTGATCGAGCAGCTCTCCCGGCTCGAGCAGGGCGCCGAGGTCGTCGTGTACTTCGGCGGCTGGTGCCACACCTGCAAGCGCCTGCTCGGCCGGGTGCTGCGGGTGGAGCAGGAACTGGCCGACACCTCCATCCGCTTCCGCTACTACTCCCTGCCCCGTCCCCCGGAGATGTTCCGGGACGAGGCCGTCCGCCAGAACAACGTGCGCAAGTTGCCCACGGGCACGGTGCAGGTGGGGGAGCGGGCCGCCGGCAGCATCGTGAGCCTGGCCTGGACCCGGCCGGAGTCGGCCCTGTTCCAGATCCTGGCCCGTCAGGGCTCGTAGCAGGGGTCGCGGCGGCCGGGTGACGGGTGTGGCGGCAGCGATACGCCTACCCCCCGGGAATCCGGGCGGGAAGCCGGCACAGGGCCCTGGCACCCCGGTTGCTCGGGGGCCTCCCATGAGCACGCCTGCCCCTCTGCCCCTGCGTCGCGGCCTGGGCCTCCTGGGCCTCCTGGGCCTCGTTTGGGGCGCGCTGCTCCTGGCCGGATGCGGCGCCGAACCCACCCGCGAGGCGGAGGCCGGGGTCGTGCCGCCCCCGCCGCTCGAGGGGGTCGAGAGCGCCTACGCCCACGCCGCGACCCGCACGCTGGCGCCGCGGGCGCCCGAGGACCACGCCGACCTGCACCACGTCTACCGGCTCTCGCCGAACATCTACTCCGGGGCCGAGCCGCACGGCGAGGCCGGGCTGCGGCGCATCGCCGCCTACGGCGTGCGCACCGTGATCTCGGTGGACGGCAAGGCCCCGGACGCCGAGGCGGCCGCCCGCCACGGCCTGCGCTACGTGCACATCCCGATCCAGTACAAGGGGATCCGCCCCGACGAGTTGCTGCGACTCGTCAAGGCCTTCCGGGAACTCGAAGGCCCCTTCTACCTGCACTGCTTCCACGGGGTGCACCGCGGGCCGGCCGCGGCCGCCGTCGGGCGCCTGGTGCTCGACGGCGCCGCCCGCGAGCAGGCGTTGGCCGAGATGCGCCAGTACTGCGGCACCTCGGGCAAGTACGAGGGCCTCTACCGGGTGATCGCCTCCGTCCCGATGCCGGGGCCCGCGGAGACCGCCGCCTTCGAATACGACTTCCCGGCCGTGCACCGCTTCGGGGGCTTCCGCCAGGCCATGGTCGGCGTCTCGCGCCACTTCGACCACCTCGAAGCCCTGGCCGGCCGCGACTGGGCGGCGGACCCCGAGCATCCGGACCTCAACGCCGAGGCCGAGGCCCGGCAGATGGCGCAGGCCTTCGCCGAGACGCTGACCTGCGGGGACCGGCTCTGTACCGAGTCGGGCGACCACGATCCGCGCTTCGACGGCTGGCTCACGCAGAGCCACGAACTGTCCCGGTTGCTGGCCGAGGACCTGCGGGCGCTCGCCCGCAAGGAAGAGGGCGCCGCCGCCCGGGCGAGCGAGCGCTTCGTGGCCGTGCGCCGGCTGTGCAACGAGTGCCACGTCCAGCACCGCAACGAGTAGCCCCGCCCGGCTACCGCCGCCGCAGCAGGACCACCCGGCGTCGGAAGCCGCAAGCCAGCAGTTCCGGGCCCGGCCCCGCCGGGTCCACCTCGGCCAGGGCGAGGTGGTGGAGCGCCTCCCCCTCGGTGTGGATCGTGCGCGCCGTGAAGGCGCCCCCGGGCCCCGGCGCCAGCAACGTGACCCGTCCGCCGTAGCCGGCCGTCGCCGCCTCGAGGCCCGGCGTGGCGGGGTCCAGGTCGGCGAGCACCGCGCCGCGCAACTTGCGCTCCTCGGCGTGGAGCGTGTCCAGCCGCTCGCCGGCCCCGGGCCGCCACAGGCGCAGGCGGCCGTCGTCGCCCGCGCACAGGAGCCGCTCGCCGTCGGTGCCAAGGCGCGACTGCCCGGCCGGAGCCTGGAAGAGGCGCCGCGCGCCGCCCTCGGTCTCGGGGTCGAGCACCCACACGCTTCCGTCGGCGCAGCCGACGGCCACGCCGGCGCCGAAGGGGATCGCGATCTTTCCGGGCGCGCCGAGTTCGGCCAGGCGCCGGGCCTGCCAGCCCTCCGCGGCGCGCGCGAGCCGCGTGGCGTGCGTGCTGAAGCCCACCACCACGACGGCGCCCGGCAGCACGGCGACGCCGTGCACGAGACGCTCGTCCTCGAAGAGCAGGGTCTGCGTCCAGGCGTCGCCCGTCCACGCCACGAGCCAGGCCGCCCCCGGCCCGCCGCCGTCCTCCGGCCCATTGGCCATGCCCACCGCGACGATCTCCAGGCCCGCGCGGGTGGGGTCGGCGTCGCCCACCGCCACCTGGATCATCTCGCCGGGCATCTGGGCCGCGCGCTCGGCCGTCCAGCCCTCGCCCGCGCGGTGGGCGACCCAGACCTCCCCGGCCGCCGTGACCGCCACGACCTCCGGGCCGGGGTGGCGCGGGTCGACGTCGCCGGCCGCGACGCCCCCGATCTTGGCCGTGGCTTCGAGCACCACGACCGCCTCCCAGGCCGCGGGCTCGGGCCCGGGCGCAAGACCGCCCGGCTTCGGACCGGGGGGATCGCCGCAGCCGCCGGACCCCAGGCCCAGGAAGAGGAGCAGGGCCGCGCGGAGACCTCGGCGGGCGTGCATCGCCGGGGCCGCCCCTAGCGCGGGCCCGCGGGCGCCGCCGGCTGCCAGCCGACCAGGCGTCGCTCCTTGCGCGTGCCCACCTGGACCAGTTCCTGGCGCGGCGCGCAGGGTGCCGTGCGCGTCTCGTACCCGTCCTGCACGCGCACGCGGCGGGTTCCGCAGCAGACCTTGCAGGTGCGGTAGCCCACGATCGCCGGCTCCCGGCGCACGGCGATCTGGAAGGGCTCCGTGGTCGTGAACAGGGGCATCTCGACCTCTTGGCAGCGGTTGGGGTCGTAGCCCACGACGGTGACGGGGACCTCGCGCTCGATCATGACCGGCACGGTCCGGCAGCCGTGCACCGGCTCCTGCCACTCCCGGTACACCGGCTCCTCGCGCCAGACGTAACGCGGCACCTGGACCGTGCGCGTCTGGGGCACGGCGCGACAGGCGTACACCGGCACGTCCACCTCCTCATACACCGGTTCGCAGGCGCCGGTGGGGGGGCAGCTCTGGCCGGAAGCGCACCCCGCCAGCCCGAGGCAGACCAGGGCCAGGCCGATGCGCGCGCGGATCCGCATGCGATCTCCTCCCGCCGCTTTGGCGCCCCGAGTGTACCGGGCCTCGGGCGGGGCGGGCTTCGCGCGGGGCGCCGGTAGGATGGCGGGGGCTCGCCGGGCGCCGGCCCCGGGGGCCCGGAGTGCCGCATGTCCCGTCGCCGCGCCCTCCCGTGGCTCGCCCTTGGAGCCCTCGCCCTCCTGGGCGTGTGGTTCACGCTGGAGGCCCTGCGGGATCCGCTGGGCGAGGAGGAAGGCGCCGGGCCGCGGCTGCCGCCCTCGGCCCGCATATCGGAAGCGCCGCGGCCCAAGCCCGCGCCGCCGCTCGAGGCGCCGTCCGCGGCGCAGGCGCCGCATGCGCCTGCGCCGGCCTCCGAGCCCGCCGGCCCGCCCGCGCGGCTGGTGCCCGAGGTGCGCCCCGCCGAAACGCCGCCGGCGCCCGGCCCGTCGCGCGCGGGCGTGCTGGCGGTGGAGCCGCCCGCCCGGCCCGCCGGCCTGCCCTTCGAGGCGCGCCCCTACGGGCCCCGGGGCGCCTCCCGCGCCCGGCCGCTGGGTGTACGCAGCGTCGAGGTGCCGGGCGGCTGGGCGTGGATCGGCACCCCGCAGGAGTGGCTGGAGGGCTACGAGTCCGCCGCCGACGGCCCGCTGCCCGAGGCGCTGTTCCTCGAGGCCCCGCGGCACCGGGTCCTCCTTCCGGATTTCCGCATCGACCGGCGCGAGAGCACGAACCAGGAGTGGTGGGAGTACCTGGTGACGTTGCACCGCGCGCGCGAGACCACCCGCGGCGGGGAGCGGCTCGGCGACCTGGCCCGGCGCTTCCTGGGCCCGGCGCCCTGGCGCAGCGAGGCCGAGTGGCGGGGGGTCGAAGAGCAACTGCTCGAGGCCAACCGCGCCGTGCTCGATCCCCACCTGGGCGACCTCGTCGTCCCCGGGCCGGACGGCCGGCCCGACGCCGAGGCCACCTTCGATCGGCAGCGCGAACGCGAGTTGCCCGCGGACCTCACCCTGGAGTTCTACCGTCGGCCCCCGCCGCTGGCCTGGCCCGGCGCGCGCTTCGAGGAGCACCTGGCCGACCATCCCGTGCACGGGGTGAGCGGCCTGGACGCCGTGGACTTCGCGCTGTGGCAGGGCGCCCACCTGCCCACGGAGCAGGAGTGGGAGTACGCCGTACGCGGGGCCGACGGCTGGGTGTGGCCGTGGGGCAACGACCTGACGGGGATGGAGGGCGTGGTCGGCGGGCGGCGCCGCGACCCGGGCATTCCCCCGCGCACGGTGCCGGCGCACCTCACCACGGGCGCCGAGACCTGGGTCGGCCTCGTGCACGCGGTGGGCAACGTGCGCGAGTGGACCGGCTCGTTCCTCGAACGCTATCCGGAGGGCGTCTCGGGCCATCCGCTGCTCGGCCAGGTCCTGGTGCTGCGCGGCGGGAGCGCCGTGGAGCAGGACCCCTGGCACCTGCGCCCGGCGCTGCGCGGCTGGGTGCCCGAGCCTGGGCGCGAGGCGCAAGCCGCGCCCCATCCCTGGCGCCCGTTGCCCTTCGCGGGCGTGCGCCTCGCCTATCCCGCGGCCGACGCGCCGCCGGGGGCGAGCCGGCTGCGCGCCACGCACCTTCACGCCCGGGCCTTCGGCGTCCTGGACCCGGTGTTGCTGGCCGAGGCCCCCTGGGCGGGCCTCGAGGGCGTGTTGACCGAGGACCTCGACCCCCTGCGGGAGGACCCTGACGCCATCGGGCCCGGCGTCAAGGGCTGCTTCCTCGCCCCGCTGGTCTCGCCGGCCCGGTTGGGCGAGGGCGGGCGCGGTCCGGCGCTGCCGCTGCGGCTCTCGGCCCCGCTGGACCTTGCGGGATTGGCCGCCCTCACGCGGCCCGGCCCCTTGCTCCTCGGCCTGCTGCACAGCGACCTGCCGATCCTGGACGCCTGGGAGCCCACGCCGCCTTGGGCGGCCCCGCCCGACGCGCGCCTCAAGCGCGCGACGGCGCCGCCGGGGACCTGGCTGCTGGGGCTGTGGCACGAGACGCCGGTGCTGGTGCGCCCCGACCTCGGGGCCGTGTACCTGCTCGAGCGCTCGGCGCGCATCACCGGCCGCGCCTCGGTGCTCGAAGGCCGCCTCCCCCCGGACGGCCGGCCCCGGGGCGCCGCCGGGTTGCGCCTGATCGGGAGCCGTGGGCTCGCCCTGGAGTTGACCGTGCCGGCCTCGGTGCGGCCGCCCGACCGCACCTGGCGCATCCACCTGCGCCTAAGGCTCGCGCTGCCCGCCCCGGTCGTGGCCGCGGTGCCCGAGTGGACGGCCGGGGCGGTGGAGGACCGATGAGGCCGCGAGCCGGGCGGTGGGCGCTGGGGGGGGCGCTGCTCGCCCTCGTGCTGCTTCCGGCGCCGGGGCGGCGGGCGCTCGCCCGGGACGGCGGGCCCGAACCCGCCTTGTGCGGCCGGCTGCTCGAACACGAGGGCCAGCGGGTGCTCCTGCTCTGGGGTTCGCCGCGCGAGCGCGGCTTTGCCCACGGCTACCTGTGCGCGGACCGGATCGTGGAGGGGCTTGCCCACGACCTGGGCAAGGTGCTCGCCCCCCTCCTGCCGCTGTACGAGGGCGTGATCACGCGGCTCGTGGTTCCGCGCTTTGCCTTCGAAGCCGACGAGACCGAGGAACTCGAAGGCCTGCTGGAGGGACTGCGCGCCCGTCGGGGCGCGGGGGGCCTCGAGGTCGCGGGCCTTGCGCGCCCCGTCGGGCTCACCGACCTCCAGGCGCTCAACACCTTCGGGGACTGGTACGGGATGGGGTGCTCGAGCCTCGCGGTGTGGGGCGAACGCACCGCGGACGGCGAGCCCCTGGTCGGGCGCAACTTCGACTTCGCGGGCCTCACGCTCCCCCTGGAGGGTCAACACGTGGTCGTGCACGCGCCGCGGCCGGGGCGGGCGGGCTGGATCGGCGTCTCCCACGCCGGGAGCATCGGGGTGGTGACGGGCCTGGGTGCCGGCGGGCGCTACGTGGCGCTCCACGACGTGCGGGTGCGCACGGGGCTCGCGCAGGCGGCCCGGGGCAACGCCCCCCGCCTCCTGGTGTTGCGCCGGCTGCTCGAGGCGCCGGGGGAGGGGGACTTCGTTGCCGCGGCCGTCCGCCTCCTGGGGACCTGGCCCACGCTGTACGGGAACAACCTGCTCGTCGCCGCGCCGCGCCCCCCGGGCGGGGGCCCCGCGGCCGCGGTGCTGGAGTACGACCCCCGGCTGGACCTGGAGCAGGGGGTGACCCCCCGGCTGCCCGAGGCGGCCACCCTGGCCGAATACGGCGGCCTGGCCCTGGCCGCGGACTGCCTGCTTTGCACCAACCACTTCCGGGCGCGGCCCCCGCCCGAGCCGCCGCGGCGCGCCGCCGAAGCGCCGGAGGAGGACGCAGGCCAGGGCCCGTGCTGGCGCTACGGGGCCCTGTGCGCGGCCACGGTCGGCGCCCCCGAGGGGCCCTGGACCCCGGCCGCCATGTTCGAGGCCATGGCCCAAGCGGCCCTGCCGCGCGCGGGGGCTCCGCAGCGGCGGGCGACGGACCTGGGGCGCGGCGCCGCCAAGGGCACGCTGCACCAGGCCGTGGCCGAGACGGGCCTGCGGCGCCTTCACGTGCGTTTCGGGCGCCTGGGCGCACACGTCACGGCCGAGCCGGTGGTGGTCTACGGCCTGGACCCCTGGCTCGCGCGCGCGGCGCCGTGACGCGCGCCCTCACTGCTCGGGGTACAGCGTCCCGCCCTGGGCCCGGAACTCCCGGCTCTTCTCGGCCATGCCCTGCTCCCGCAGCTGCTGCGTGAGTTCCATCGAGCAAAAGCGCGGGCCGCACATGGAACAGAAGTGGGCCGACTTCGCCCCGTCGGCGGGCAGGGTGGCGTCGTGGAAGGCCTGCGCGCGCTCGGGATCGAGCGCCAGGTGGAACTGGTCCTGCCAGCGGAACTCGAAGCGCGCCTTGGACAGGGCGTCGTCGCGCAGGTGGGCCGCGGGGTGCCCCTTGGCCAGGTCCGCGGCGTGCGCCGCGATCTTGTAGGCGATCACGCCCGCGCGCACGTCGTCCCGGTCCGGCAGCCCCAGGTGCTCCTTCGGGGTCACGTAGCACAGCAGCGCCGTGCCCATCCATCCGATCATCGCGGCGCCGATGGCCGAGGTGATGTGGTCGTAGCCGGGCGCCACGTCGGTCGTGAGGGGGCCGAGCGTGTAGAACGGGGCTTCGTGGCACCACTCGAGTTGCCGGGTCATGTTCTCCTGGATGCGGTGCATGGGCACGTGCCCGGGGCCCTCGCACATCACCTGCACGTCGTGCTCCCACGCGCGCCGGGTGAGCTCGCCCTGGGTCTTGAGCTCGGCGAACTGCGCCTCGTCGTTGGCGTCCGCGATGCTGCCCGGGCGCAGCCCGTCGCCGAGCGAGACGGACACGTCGTAGGCCGCGAGGATCTCGCAGACCTCGTCCCAGTGCGCGTAGAGGAAGTTCTCCTTGTGGTGGGCGAGGCACCAGGCGGCGTGGATCGAGCCGCCGCGCGAGACGATCCCGGTCACGCGCCGGACCGTGAGCGGCACGTAGCGCAGCAGGACGCCCGCGTGGAGGGTGAAGTAGTCCACCCCCTGCTCCGCCTGTTCGATCAGGGTGTCGCGGAACACCTCCCAGGTGAGTTCCTCGGGGCGCCCACCCACCTTCTCCAGCGCCTGGTACACCGGCACCGTGCCGATGGGCACGGGGCTGTTGCGCAGGATCCACTCCCGCGTCTCGTGGATGTTGCGCCCCGTGCTCAAGTCCATCACGGTGTCCGCGCCCCACCGGGTGGCCCAGACCAGCTTCTCGACCTCCTCCTCGATGCTGGAGGTGACGGCCGAGTTGCCGATGTTGGCGTTGATCTTCACGAGGAAGCGGCGCCCGATGAGCATGGGCTCGAGTTCGGGGTGGTTCACGTTGGCGGGCAGGATCGCCCGCCCGCGCGCGATCTCGTCGCGCACCATCTCGGGGGTGATCGCGGGCACGGCCCCGCCGAGGTTCTCGCGGATGGCGACGAACTCCATCTCGGGGGTCACGACGCCCCGGCGCGCGTAGTGCATCTGGGTGACCCGGGCGCCGGCGCGGGCCCGGCGGGCCCGGCGCGGCGAGGGGAAGGCGACGCCCTGGGCCGCGGCGACCCGCCGGCGCTCCCGCACGAAGGCCGAGCCCGGGTCCGCAGCGGCCTCCGTGTCGCCGCGCGCCTCGATCCACGGCGCGCGCAGGGGGGCGAGCCCCCGCCGCAGGTCGATGTCCACGGCCGGGTCGGTGTACGGCCCCGAGGCGTCGTACAGGCGCACCGGGGCGTTGGGCTCGTCCGCCCCCCCGGGCCGCCGGGAGCGCGTGGGCGAGAGGGCCACCTCGCGCAGCGGCACGCGCAGGAACGGGAAGAGGCGCCCGGGCTCGTAGACCTTGCGGGAGCCGGGCAGGGGGCCGTGGGTCACGGCGGGGCGGGCGGACGGGACGCGCTCGGGGACGCGGACGCTGCTCATCGCGGCTCCTTCGGGGTTCCCGGCGGGGGGCGCCCGGCCGCGCGCGGCCTGCCTTCCCTTCGCCGGCACGACCCGGATCAGGTTCGAGGGGACTCTCTCAGCCCCCCCGGTCGAGGAGGGGGCACCCCCGGCGCCGCCCATGCTACCCACCCCGCGGCCGCGCCGCGGGATCAGGCCGGGGGCGTGCGGGCCTTCTCCAGCAGGCGCGAGAGCTGGGTGAGCTCCTCCCGCGTGAGGTGGCCGAGTTGGGCCCGGTGGAAGGCGAGCAGCGGATCGTGGAT
>JAPKHB010000930.1 GCA_026647295.1 Planctomycetota bacterium
AATGACAAAAGCAAGCGCCGGTCGTGCGGCGAGTTCGCTTCATGACCCGACTGTGCCGGAACCACAGAAGGCAAAAGCGCTCGCCAAGGCATCAAGTGGTGGAAAGGAAAACGAGATTTCAGTCTTCCCCAACCCGTACGAGCCGGAACCAAAGAAGGCATTAGCTCACCGCCAAGGCGCGAAGAACGCAGAGAAAGGCTTTTTGATTTGGCAACCCCGCGCTCTCCGCGGTGCAAGCGTTTGCTTTGCGGTCAGGAATCTTTCAGAATTTTATTCTGACTGTAGAAGGCAAAAGCTCACCGCCAAGGCGCCGAGAACGCGGAGAAAGGCTTTTTGATTTGGCAACTCCGCGCTCTCCGCGGCTCCGCGGGGCAAGCGTTTGCTTTGTGGTCCAGGATCTTTCAGAATTTTATTCTGACTGTGAGCGCCTTATGGCATCAGATGGATTCCCGCTTGACTATGTCGCGACGTTTTGGCAATATCCAACCGCAATTTCGAAAGCAGGGCGAG
>JAPKHB010000931.1 GCA_026647295.1 Planctomycetota bacterium
ACCGCGCGGCCCATGCCGAGCGAGACCGCCGCGATGCCGTCCTCGGCCGTGAGCGGCGGCGTCGGGTAGAAGTTGTGCGAGCGCGCGACGCCGGAGAAGTCGGGATACCAGCGCGTCCCGTGCGGGCCGCCCGCGACGCGCTGGATCAGCACCGCCATCTTCTCCTCCTCGAGCCGGAACGGCGTCGAGCGCAGGTAGGTCTTGACGCGCTGGCTGAAGGTCGAGGCGTAGACGCGGCGCACCGCCGCCGCCACCGCCTGGCGGTTGCGCGGTTTGGCGCGCGTGAGATGAGGTTGCCGGTATGACCAGGAGACGCGCGCGCCGGCTTCTACCAGCATCAACGCGCATTCCAGTGCGCTGTCGCCGCCGCCCACCACCAGGCAGTCACGGTTGGCAAAGACGCGCGGGTCATCGAGTTCATAGTGCACTTTGGGCAAATGCTCGCCGGGAACCTCGAGCTGGCGGGCAATGCCGCGCCGGCCCAGCGCCAGCACGAGATGAGAGGTGGTG
>JAPKHB010000932.1 GCA_026647295.1 Planctomycetota bacterium
CTTGTCCAGGCCGGTGTTGAGCGACTCGATCGATTCCATGTCGAGGTGGTTGGTGGGCTCGTCCATCAGCAGCACGTTGGGGCGCGACAGCATTAGCTTGCCGAACAGCATGCGGCCCTGCTCGCCGCCGGAGATCACCTTCACCGACTTCCTCACCTCGTCGCCCGAGAACAGCAGGCGGCCGAGCGTGCCGCGCAGCAGGGTCTCGTTGTCCTCGCCGGTGGCGGCGGCGGTGATGCGGGAGTAGGGCGCGATCCAGTCGGTGAGGCTGACGTCCTCGGCGAAGTCGCTCGAGTGGTCCTGCGCGTAGTAGCCCGGCTTGGCCTTTTCCGCCCATTTGATGGCGCCCTTCTGCGGCTGCAATTCGCCCATCAGCAGCTTCAGCAGCGTGGTCTTGCCGACGCCGTTCTCGCCGATGATCGCCACCTTCTCGCCGGCCTCGATGGCGATCGAGAGCTTGTTGATCAACGGCTTCTCCATGCCCGGGTAGGCAAAGGAGACGTTGTCCAC
>JAPKHB010000933.1 GCA_026647295.1 Planctomycetota bacterium
GTTGCGCCGCGGGCAGGCGAAACAGCGTCGCTGATTCGTTGGCGGAAAAGAAGCGCCGGGCGATTTGTTCGAAGTCATTTACCGGCCGGAGGAATTCGACATCGATGCCGAGCCGGCGGGTCAGAGTGAGAGCGAGCAGCGCCACGCCGTTGGAATGAGAGAGATTGAATTGCAGATTGCTCTGGTGCAGGCGCGCGAGGCCAGGCTTGCCGAATTCGCTGTACTCGAATCGAATGTCGCCGGCCGCCATTTGCAAGTAGCGACTGAGAATATCACGCAGCGCCACCCGCGCCACCACGAAGCGTTCGCGATCTTTTGCGAAAACGAAACGGCCGGCACGCTCGCGCTCATCAGCGGAAAGCGCATGCTGCAGGCCGTCGCGCAGCGAGGTGGGCTGATCGAGCGAAATGCGCCAGACGTGGAGAGCGTGCGGGTGCAAGTCCGGCTTATGAGAAACCGGCTGCGGAGGATGGGCTGGGTTCATCTCAATCATTTGGGGATGAACGGTGC
>JAPKHB010000934.1 GCA_026647295.1 Planctomycetota bacterium
GCGGCCTTCACGTGGTGCTCGGGGAGCTTGTGCACGAACGCCGGATCGAAGCGGGGGCGCACCATCGAGCGCCTCTCGTCGGGCCGCCAGGATCAGCGCCCCCAGCCGGAACCGCCAGCCCGGCAGATCCGGCAGCGCCGCGAGCGAGCGGAGCAGCGTCGCGATCGGCGCCAGCGCCTGGCTGATGTGCACCGCGCCCGTGATCACGAGCCGGGTCGGCGGCACATGCACGGTGAGGAACGCCTGGCCGTCCGGCGTCTCCGCGACGCCGCTCTTGCCGGTGCGCAGCCGTTCCGCCAGCAGGTCGCGCAGCGGATCGCCCGCGACATCGGCTGCCTTGACGAGGCGCTGCGCGCCGCTGCCGACGTCGGTGACGACGATCACGGCGCGCCGCGCGGCGCGCTCCTCGTTCAGGGTCCTCAGCAGATCGAGCTTCACGAGCCTTGCCTTTCACGCGTGATGCGCGGCCTCGTGCCGGGCATCCACGCCTTTGCGGCCGGGCCTGCGTCA
>JAPKHB010000935.1 GCA_026647295.1 Planctomycetota bacterium
GGCGGCGGGCCAGCCGGGCGTTCTCCTGCTCGAGCTCGGCCAGGCGCCGGGCCCAGGGGGCCGGCACGGCCGCCGCCCGGCCCCGCGGCTTGGCGGTCAGGGCGGCCAGCGCCCCCTGCTCGCGCTGCTGGCGCCAGGTCGTCAGGTGCGAGGAGTACAGCCCCTCCCGGCGCAGCAGGGCCCCGATCGCCCCGGCCGTCGTGCAGGCGTCGGCCTCCCGCAGGGCGGGCACCAGGTGCGCCTCCTCGAGGTCGAGGTGGGCGAGGAAGCGCTCGCGCGCCGGGGATTGGGGCTTGCCGCTCTGTTCGACGGCAGTTGCGGGATTCTTGTTCATGACGACTCCGTTGCAGTGCCCGGGGATTGGAAGCCCCCCGGGCAGGGCCTGATTCAGGGAAGGCGCGGGGCCGGAGCCCCGCCACGCGCGGAGGCCGCGACGGCCGCCGCACGGACACCTGCGCCGTGGCGCAGGCGCACGGTCATGCCGGGATCAGGTGCGATCCAGCTGGAGC
>JAPKHB010000936.1 GCA_026647295.1 Planctomycetota bacterium
ACTTCTTCGAGTACAGCCTGCGGCCGAGCTACTACCGCAACGACAAGGCGCGCCGCGAGCTCGGCGCCACCTTCCGGCCGATCGACGAGACCATCCGCGACGCGATCGCGTACTTCCGCGGCCGCGGGCTCATCACGAGCTGAGGCGCCGCGGTGGACGCGCCGATCCTCGACGTCCGCGGCCTCGTGAAGCGCTACGGCCGCGTGCGCGCGCTCGAGGGGCTCGACCTCTTCTATGAACGCGTGCTCTCGGACGAGGACGCCCGCGCCGTCACGGCGCCCTTGCCGCCGCGATCGCTGCTCGCCGCCGCGCGCTCCGAGCCGCACCCGCTCGCCGCGCGGCTCGCGGGCGCCCACCTCGTCCGCGCGCGGCTGCTCGGCGAGCGCACCCCGGAAACGCGCGTCGAGGCCCTCGCCTCGACGCTCTTCGGCATCGTCTACGTCGCCGTCATGCTCGGCTACATGGTCGCCATCGTCACCCCGCGGCCCGGCGACACCGTTTCCCCCGAC
>JAPKHB010000937.1 GCA_026647295.1 Planctomycetota bacterium
CTCGCCGCCCGGGCGCGCGTCGGACCGGTCGTCCCGCCGCGGCTCGAGGCGCGCTTGCTGCTCGGCGTGGGCCGGTCCCAGCACCGCGCCGACCGCGAGGCCGAGGCGGCCGAGACCCTGACGCGCGCGGCGGCGATCGCCGCGCGGCGCGGCGACGACGCCGAGCTCGCGGAGGATGTTCTCGGCGACCGGCCCCGAGCGGCGCGCGCCCGCTTCCCGGGCGAGCTCGTGCGCGACCAGCTCCCGGTTGAGGTCGAGGAACGTGAGCGGCTCGAGCCGGTCGGCGGCGGCTTCGGCAGCGGGTGCGGCTCGGCTCATGTGCGCCACGATACCGACTCGGCGCGGGCCCCTCGACGGGTCGCGCGCGGGCGAGGCGACGGTTGGGACGCTGGATCGCGGGGACGGGAGCGCGAGGGGGGCGGAGCGGCGCGCCGCACCGGCGCGTGGCGGCAGTGCCGTGACGGCGACGCGCACGATCCTGCACGCCGACCTCGACGCCTTCTACGCGT
>JAPKHB010000938.1 GCA_026647295.1 Planctomycetota bacterium
CTCATCGCTCTCTCTGCCTGCGCTGACCGTCAGGCCGCCGAGCGGAATCGTTGTCGTTTGGTGCGTTCTTGCTCAAAGAGGATAGCTCCCAGGGTGTGAAGGTTACGTCCGAGTACACCCAATGCCACATAGCGGTGATAACCGAGTTCATCTTTGTCGCGGCAGACGGCCAATCCATTCGCTGCGACCAAGGCGTGTATCCCAAACTGTCGACGAAGCGGTTGAGCGTCTCGGCGCTGCTGCGCCGGAACGCGGGCTCGAGCGCGGCGATGCGCGTGCGCGGTGCGCCGATGTTGCGCCAGTAGCCGAGCGCCATCTTCAGCGCCACCTCGATCGAGGTCGAGCCGCTGTCGGAATAGAAGACGTGGGCGAGGCCGCGCGGCGCTACATCCTGCGCCACGGCTGGAACCATTATCCGGACTGAGCGAGAACTTCGGCCGGGTTTTGCGCCGATTCCTGTTTCCCGGGCTTCATCGAAACGATATAAGAATCGTATGCCGCTGGGCGCC
>JAPKHB010000939.1 GCA_026647295.1 Planctomycetota bacterium
GTTTCGGACTGCCGTGAGCGATTCATTCGACCGCTGCTGCGGGACGTATTAGGCTTTCACCTCGGCGCCGGCGAAGATCGGATTCACCGATTGTTCCGCTCGGCCGACGACGAAGCCGCGAACGGCGAACCCCTTGTGCTCGCCTACTGCGGAAGCTGGGACGAAGACCTCGACGCCGGGCGGGGCAATGCCCAGCCGACGCGACGCCTCGAAGGCGCGCTGGCGGCGTGCTATTTCCGATGCTTCGCGAATATGCTCAAACCCCGGGACTTCGATGCGCGTTGGGACTTCGCATCGCGCAACCGCCGCCCGCCGCGCGACCCGGTCAACGCCGCGCTATCGCTCGGCTACACGCTGCTGCACTTCGACGCCGTGCGCGCGTGCCACGTCGCGGGGCTCGATCCGCTGATCGGCTTCTATCACCGCGCCGCCTTCGGGCGCGAATCGCTCGCGTGCGATCTGATCGAACCGCTGCGGCCGCGGCTGGACGAATGGCTGTGGGACCAGT
>JAPKHB010000094.1 GCA_026647295.1 Planctomycetota bacterium
CCCGCGTTCCAGCACCAGCGCAAGGTGCTGCTCGGCTTCCTCGACGACCCGGGCGGCCTCCTGCACCTCGGCGCCGATCTTCCGGGCGGCCTTGCTCGCCGCCGCCGCGCGGTCGGGCTTTCCCGCGAGCGTGGCGCGGGCCGTGGCGGCGAGCGACTCCGCCTCCTCGGCCGCGGCGCGCACCAGCGCCGCGTCGGTTGCGGTGGCCGCCGAGCCGCCCGCACCGGGCGCCGCCGCCCCCGGGGCGGCCGCGCCCGCCCGACCGGCCTGCGCGGTCGCCGCCCGCGCCGTCGCCGCCGCCTCCTCCGCGCGGGTCAGCGCCGTCTGCAGGGTGGCCCGCTCCGCGGCGCCCAGCGTCCGGCCCCCGGCGAGCGTCGCGGCTGCCGCGTGGATCGGCGCCCGGGCGCTGCCCAGCACGGCCTCCACCTGTTGCCAGCGGGCGCGCGCGATCGCCAGGGCCTCCTGGCTGCGCGTCCAGCGTTGCTGGAGCCGCCCCACCGACCCCGTCCCGGGCACGCCGACCACGGCCGCCGCCAGTTCCCCCGCCAGGCGCCCGTACTCGCCCCCCACCTCGTGCCCGAGGTGCCCGAGGCTCTCGATCAGGAGCCAGTGGGCCGCCATGTTGGCGGTGAAGCCCGTGACGGCCGTCGTGCCGCGCACCAGGAGCGGCGTGTCGTAGCGCAGGGCGCGCAACGCGTGCTGCCCCTCGCGCAGCACGGCCCCCGCGCGCGACTCGCCCACCCGGCGGGCGAGCTCCTTCATGAACGGCCGGGCGTAGACCCATTCCTGCACCGTGAGCGAAGCCGCCTCCCCCGTCGCGCCGGCGGCGGCGCGGCCCCCGCCCCCGATGCGCTGGGCGAAGCGCGTGAGCATCCCGGCCCCGCGCACCTGCGCGAAGGGGCCGAAGATCAGGAGCACGTTCTTGGCGCTCACCATGTCCAAGCCGCTCTCCCACCAGGCCTCCTCGAACGACTCCTGGTCGAGGGTGCTGCGCTCCAGGTCCACCTGCATCAGCACCTTGTCGCGGGCGCGCAGCCGCTTCACGTCCCGGTGGGCGAACGCGACCTCCAGCGCGAGGGAGAGGTTCTCCACGGTCTCGTCCGCCGGCCGGGGCCGGTCGGGGGCGATCGTGATGAGCCACTCGCGCAACCCGTAGAAGTCCAGGCCCTGGATCTCGTCGAGCGAGAGCCCCTGGCGGCGCAGGCGCAGCATGAGCTCGATGCCCACCTGCGTCATCGCCGCCTGGTCCACGCCGGAGGCGTGCACGGCCTCGCGCTTGGCCAGCCGGCCGGTGGCCGCGTGCAGCGTGCGCTTGAGGCCGCTGCTGAAGGCCTGCCACAGGACGCTGTCCTCGGCCCCCGCCGTGTACTCCTCCCACGCCAGGCGCAGGCGGGCCGCGTCGCCCACGGCCTGGCCCGCGATCAGGTTGAGGTAGGCGGTCTCGACGCCGTCCAGCAGGTAGGCGAACGTCTCGTTGTCCGGGTGGCGGTCCCGGGCGACGCGCAACGCGTAGAGCGCCTCCGCGGTCTTGCCGCGGTCGATCAGGTCCAGCGCCTGGAGTTCGAGCGCGCGCTCGGCCAGGTGCGGATCGGCAAGCGCGGCAGGCAACCGCTTGCGGAACTCCGCGTGCCGGCCCGCGGCCAGGAGCAGTTCCAGGCTCCCGATCTGCGCGCGCCGACCGAGGTCCGCGCGCAGCCCCTCGAGGTCGGCCCGCAGGTCGGCGTCGGCGGCCGGATCGGCGAGCGCCTCGTTGAGCGCCTCGCGCAGGTCCGCCCAGGAGCGCTCCGCGCGGGCGAGGAGCGCGTCGCGCTCGGCCTCGAGTTCCCCGAGCTTCGCCTCGATCTCGGCCTGCCACTGGCGGTAGAACCCCGCGTCGGCGTGCCCCGGCCCCAGGAGTTCGAGGGTGCGCCGGGCGCTGCGCAGCAGCTCGCGTTCCTCCTCCATCGCCACCACGCCCGCGCGCAACTGGGCCCGCAGGTAGAGCAACTCGCGCTGCACGCCCCCGACCTGGACGAGGAGGTCGACCGCCCGCGCGTAGGGTCCGCCGTCGGTCGCATGCGCCGCCGGCGGCGGGCCCGGCGAGGCGGCCGAGGGGTCGGCCCCGGGGGAGGGCGCCTTGGGATCGGGTCCGGCCGCGGGGGGCGGGGCGTCCGTCCCCGCGGCGGGGTCCGGCGGCCCGGTCGCGGGGTCGGCCTCCTCCCGGGGATCGGGGCGCGCGCGCCCGAGTCCCTCCGCCTCGGCGATCGCCCAGAACACGTCGTCTTCGACCTCCCGCGGGTCGATCGGCTCCGCGTTCTCCCAGTTCAGGCCGTTGTTCCGGACCGAGTACTCGACGCACAGGACGCGCTCGACCCGGGCGCCGAAGCGTTCGTAGGTGTAGGCGTAGAGCACGCGGCCGCTCACGATCGGATGCAGCGGCCCCCCCCGCTCGACCAGGCTCGTGCCGGCGACGCCCACGATGCGCTTGGCGGGCCCGCTGCGCTGGGTGACGAGCCGCTCGACGTCCGCTCCGGCGCGCCGCTCGCGCTGGTGCACGCGCGCTTCGGTGCCCTCCACCCGCTCCTGGTCGATCTTGCCCTTGGCGCCCAGGCGCGTGAAGACGAAGCGCGTGGGCTTGGGGGGGTGCGCGCCGCTTTCGAGGCTCGCGGGCAACTTGTCGGGGTCGTAGCCGCGGACCTCGAACTGCCCCGAGGCGGTGTGGATCGGGGCATCGGCCGTCCCGTCGGCGACCCACTCGCCGTCCTGGACCTTGTACTTGGGGACGGGGCGCGTCCCGGCCGTGCCGCTGCGGAATCCGACGCGGTAGCCGCGGCTCGAGCGCTGCACGGCCGGCTGGCCGCGCTCCACGGTGGTGATCTCGTAGCCGTGGGCCTGCGCCCTTTCGAGCAGCAGGCGGGCCACCTTGGCGCTGGCAAGCGGCGGATCCTCGCCCACGGCCACCAAGGGCCCGAGGCCCGCTCCGGCCAGGACCCCGAGCGTGCCCAGGCACAGCAGGCGCAGGAGGGTCCGGGGAGACCGGGGGCCATGGAACGGGGTCGCCATCACCGCCTCCACGGCGCGACCCGACCGGTCTCTCGCCGCCGGACGCGGCCCCGCCGCGGGGCAGCGTACCGAACCCGGCCCCATTCATCCACCCGGACCGGCCGGGGGACCGAGCCTGCGCCGCGCGAGGCCACGGCGTTCCCCGGGCAGCCCCGGCTCCGCTCCCCTCCCAGGGTTGCCTCCCGCGGCGTACCTTGGGTCGATGGGCCAGGGCGGCAGGGAAGAACGGCGGCGACGGACAGCGCGGGGAGGGCGCCCGACCATGGTGGTCGCCCTCGGCGGCAACGCGCTCGTGCCCCCGCGCCGTCCGGCCACCCTGGCGGCCCAGGCCGCGCGCGTCGCCCAAGCGGTCCGCGAGTTGGTGCCATTCATCCGGGCGGGCCACCGCGTGGTGATCACGCACGGCAACGGCTTCCAGGTCGGCCAGATCATGGTGCGCGTGGAGGAATCCCTGGGGAAGGCCTACGCCCTGCCGCTGGAGCTGTGCGTGGCGGAGTCGCAGGGGGAGATCGGCTACCTCGTGGAGCAGGCGCTCCAGAACGCCCTCACGCGCGCCGGGGTCCGGGTCCCGGTCGTGAGCCTGCTCACCCTGGTCCGGGTCGATGCACAGGACCCGGCATTCCGGCGTCCGACCAAGCCGATCGGTCCAGCCTACTCTCCCCGGCGGGCCGCCGCCCTGCGCCGGCGCGGCTTCGCGGTGGCCCACGAGGCCGGCCGCGGCTGGCGCCGTGTCGTTCCGTCGCCCCGCCCGCTGGCCATCGACGACGCCGCCGTGCCCCGCCAACTGCTCGACCTGGGGGCCGTGGTGGTGGCAGCCGGCGGCGGCGGGGTCCCGGTGGTGCGCCGCCGCGATGGAACGCTACGCGGCGTGGAAGCCGTCGTCGACAAGGACCTCGCATCGGCGGTCCTTGCCCGCGGCGTCGGCGCAACGAGACTCGTGTTCCTCACCGGGGCGCGCTCCGTGCACCGCGACCATGCGACGCCCCGCCAACGCCGGCTGGCGCGGCTGTCCGTCGACCAGGCTCGGCGCCACCTTGCGGCGGGCCAGTTCCCCCCGGGTTCGATGGGCCCGAAGATCGAAGCGGCGATCGCGTTCCTGCAGCAGGGCGGCCGGTCCGTCCTCGTGACGGCGCCGGGATGGCTCGCCCGCGCGCGGGCCGGCCGCGCGGGCACCCTGATCACCCGGACGGGAAGGGAGCGCGCGTGAGCGAGCGTCGGATGCTGATCCTGGGCGCCGCGGGGCGCGACTTCCACGTCTTCCTGGTGCGCTACCGGGACGACCCTGGCGTGCGCGTGGTGGGCTTCACCGCCGCCCAGATCCCGGGCATCGAGGATCGCACCTTTCCCGCCGCGCTGGCCGGCCCCCGCTACCCCGCGGGCGTGCCGATCTACCCGGAGGCCGGCCTCGAAGCCCTGATCGCGGAGCAGGACGTCGAGGAGGTGTGCCTGGCGTACTCGGACCTCTCCCACCAGGAGGTGATGGAGAAGGCCTCCCGCGTCCTGGCCGCCGGAGCCCGCTTCACGCTGCCCGGTCCGGACGAGACGTTCGTCGCCAGTCGCAAGCCCGTCGTGGCGGTCACCGCCGTGCGCACGGGGTGCGGGAAGTCCCAGACTGCCCGCGCGCTGGCAGGGGTCCTGCGCCGGCGCGGCTACCGGGTCGTCGCGATCCGGCACGCCATGCCCTACGGCGACCTCTTGGCTCAGGCCGCGCAGCGCTTCGCCGCCGACGCCGACCTGGACGCGGCCCGCACGACGATCGAAGAGGAAGAGGAGTACCAGCCGTGGATCGACCACGGCTTCGTCGTTCACGCCGGGGTGGACTACCGGTGCGTGGTCGCCGCGGCCCAAGCGGAGGCCGACGTGCTGGTGTTCGACGGAGGAAACAACGACACCCCATTCGTCCGGCCCGACCTGGAGCTCACGCTGGTCGATCCCCACCGCGCGGGACACGAAAGCACCTGGTATCCGGGCCTCGTGAACCTCCTGCGCGCGGACCTCGTGCTGGTCAACAAGGTGGACAGCGCCCTCTCGACCCAGGTGGAGGCCGTCGAGCGGGAGGTACGCCGCTGGCGCCCCGACGTGCCGATCGTCCGTGCCCGCTCGGAGATCACCGTCACCGGGGGCGTCGCGCTCGCCGGCAAGCGCTGCGTGGTCGTGGGCGACGGGCCCACGCTCACGCACGGGGGGGCCTCGTTCGGCGCGGGGACCCTTGCCGTGGAGCGCCACGGGGGCCTCGTGGTGGATCCGCGCCCCTGGCTGGTCGGTTCCCTGCGCGACACGTTCGCGCGCCACGGGCACCTGCGCCACGAGATCCCCGCGATGGGGTACAGCCCCCAGCAGGTGTCAGACCTTCAGGCCACGGTGAATGCCGTGCCGGCCGACCTGGTGGTGGACGGGACCCCTGCCCGGCTCGAGCGCGTGGCTCGTTTCGCGCGCCCTGTGGTCGACGTGCGCTACGAACTGGGCGCGGAGGCCGTGGCCGAGCTCGACCGCTGGCTTCTGGAACGCGGATTCCCGGAGGCTCGATGACCCCGAGGCACCTGCTCACGACCGCGGACCTCGACCCCTCTACGCTCGCGGGCCTGCTGGATCGGGCCCTTGAGCTCAAGCGGCATCCGAACCGCTACCTGCGCGCGCTGTATGAACGCACGCTGCTCATGATCTTCGAGGCGCCCTCCTTGCGCACACGCCTCTCCTTCGAGACGGCGATGACGCAACTTCACGGCCACGCCATCAACTACTACACGCTCCACTCCCCCTGGGGCGCCGGCAAGGAGTCGATCGAGGACCTCGCCCGCACGGTCAGCCGCTACTGCGACGCCGTGACCGCGCGCCTTTACGACCACGGGGACTTGGTACGGCTGGCCAGAGCCGCCGGTGTCCCCGTGGTCAACGCCATGACGGACGAGGACCATCCGTGCCAGATCCTGGCCGATCTGCTCACGATCCGGGAGTACCTCGGACACGCCCACGACCTGCGCGTGGCGTACGTCGGGGACGCGCGCAACAACGTAACGTACGGCTGGCTGCGGGCGGCCGCGCTCACGCGAAGCGAGATCACCGTGGCCTGTCCGGCGGCGGAGGCCTACCGGCCCGAGGCGAGGGTGCTCGACGAGGTGCGCGGGGCGTGTGCGCGCAACGGCGGTGCCGTGCGCGTGGTGCACGATCCGCGGGAGGCCGTTGCCGGTGCGGGAGTCATCTACACGGACTCGTGGATGTCGTACCGCGTCGCGAAGGAGGAGGAGGCCGAGCGAGTGGCTGCGCTCACGCCCTTCCGAGTCGACGAGGCGCTGATGGCTGCGGCGCCGCCCGGCGCTCTCTTCATGCACTGCCTACCCGCATGGCGCGGCCACGAGGTGAGCGCAGGGGTCATCGACGGCCCGCGCTCCATCGTCTTCGACCAGGCCGAGAACCGCCTGCACGCCCAGAAGGCCCTGCTGCTCGACCTGCTGGGGTCGGCGGGCGGGGACGATGTCCGCCCTCCGGGTGGGGGTAGGCCGGGATGTCAACCCCGCACGTAGGCGGTGACGCCGAAGCTGACCACGGCACCGAGCAGAAGTCCGAGCCCCCACCCCCGCCACCAGGTCCGTCTCGTCACGCCGAACAAGGCGGCCAGGAGGCAGGCCCCGCCTCCGAGCGCCAGCAGGTGCAGACCGATCTCGACGTGCCCGGCGTTCTGCGCGCCGCGCTCCCGCGCGTGCACCGACGCGCCCAGCCAGACGAGCCCGGCGAGCCCGCCCAGCAGGAGGCCCTGGACCAGGAGGAGGCCGAGCGCCCAGGACGTGAGCGAGCGCCAGCGGTCCAGGAGCAGCGCGAGCGCGAGCCCGCCGCCCAGGAACGGAAGGACGCCCAAGGCCCACGCCGACACGTTGAAGACCCGCTGCTCGCGGGGCTCGAGGGTCTGGCGGGCCTCGGCGTGCGCGAGCGACCAGCGGATCAGCGAGAGCCACTCGCGCCCCGTCGCGGCCGCGCCCCGCCGAAGGCGCTGGAGCAGCGCCACGGCCTCGGTCGCCTCCGCGCCGGCCCCCGCGGCGGCCTCCTCCAGCGCCCGCAGGTCTCCCTCGCTCACCCCGAGGTCCTCGCGCTGGCGCTCTCCCAACGCCAGCCACGGCAGGAACGTGGAGGTGCCGATCGCCGCGCACCCGAGGCACGCGACGAGCGCCCAGATCGAGAATCGCCGCACCGTAGGCTCCATGCCGACCTCCGCTGGAGGGAGCCGAGCATACCCCTCCCCCCCGCAAGCGCCGGATCGATCCGAGGGTGGCGCTCAACCGAGGGGCCGCGGGCGCGGCCTGTGCCTCCCGACGCCGCAAACTTTAGCGATGGCAGGGGATCCCCGCGCATCGCGCGCGGTACCCCCTCCCTACGGCGCCGCGGCGAGTCGGGCCAGGAGTTCATCGATGCGGCGCGAGAGGGTCGCCAGCGCCTCACGCGCCCGCTGCAGTGGAAGCCGGTTCAATCGATCCGCCTCGGCGAATGCCCCATCCGGTCGCTCCGGCTGAAACGCCAGGTCATTGAGTCGCACGCGCACGTCGTTCAGCTCGAACATCCGACCGCGGTACACCTCCCCCTCGATGAAAGCGTGAAGGGTATCAAACGCGTCCGCCAGGTTGCCGCCCCAGTACTTCCGGACGGCAACTCCGTGGCGCGAAAGCCGGTGGATGAAGGCGCGTCCAAACTCGTTGTACGACTCGATCGCCTCGATGAAGATCCGGTTGGCTTCAGGCCTGCGCGCGACGACGCGGGCGCTGTCTGACATGGCCGCCTGCATACGGAAGGCCAGATCGCGGTAGCGCGTCAGGTCCGCCGCGAGTTCCGCGAGTACACGTTCCCGCGGAGGGGCCCAGACCACCGGTTCGGCCTCGGTGCGCACCGCGCCTTGGCGGAGGCGGGACTGAATCCGATCCACGACTCCCGCGAGAATTCCCTCGAGCGGCCGGGCCAGTGCATCGATCCACTGGGCGTCACCGACATAGAACTCCAGCCGGCCCGACAGGGGGACCTCCTCCAGCCGGATGGGCACGAGCGGGACGCTGCGAGCGTCGGCGCATGCGACCTCGCGCCCGACCTGGCGCGACTGGTTCGCATGCGCCGTGAGCAGCAGGAGGAGCGCGGGCGCCCGCTCGATGGCCGCCACGATCTCCATCGCCCAATCGGATCCTGCGGCGATGTCCCGCGGCGCGATCCAACAAGGGGTGCCCGCCTGCTCCAGCGCCGCACATAGCGCGGCAGCCAGCATGTGGTCGCGCGCAGCGTGACTTACGAAGGCGGCCCCTTGCCGGTTCACGACCCGGCGCGAACCAGCACGCTGGGGGCGCCGCCCGCCGGAGCCCAGAGGATGCGGTTGGCGTGCACGAAAGTTACGGTGACGGCCGGATGGACGCCTCCCTCGGGCGCGGGCTGGGAGGCGATCTCGATCGATGTCCCGTCGAACGTGCCCTCGAACTGGCGCGCGACAGCCCCGTTGATGACTTCGATGCCGCGCACCGGAACCGGGTTCGACCCCGCCTCGGAGATGGGCGTATAGGAGTTCTCGAAGCCTCCGCCCAGATCCGCCTCGAAGCGTACGACGCGATCCGGGTTCCCCTCGGCGATCCAGATCCCGCCCAACACCGCGCGGAACTCGTTTGGGAGCAACTCAACGGAGAACTCCCCCTCGGGCGTCGTTCCGACGATTCCGAAGTCGATCTGGCCCGTCACGATCTGCCCGTCCAGTACGCCCTCGGGATCGTCGGTTTCGAGGACGAAGGTCACGTCGCGTTCTTCGTACCGGCCCACCGCGCTGTAGACCACCTCCCGCGTCTGTCCGGTTGCCAGTTCCGTTTCCTCGACTGTAACGACAGGAATGATGAACTCGGTGCAGGCCAGCGGCACACCCGTGAATGTGACCCAGGGACTCTCGGGTAGCACGTTCATGCTCCCGGTGATCGCGAAGGTGTGGGTCGGAGATCCCCGCAGGTCCACAATTCCCCCGGACCACACCCCCTCGATTGGCGGAGCATGGCCGGCCGCACACTCCAGTTCCGGGCTCAATGGCGTGCGGGGGGCCGGCGTGATCACGACCGGGAGTTGGTAATCGACCGCAAACGCTTCAGGCGCGGCGAGCATGCGGGCGAGTGTCTCCTCGGGAACGTCCAGCGGCCCCTCGATGCGGTTCGTCCCTTCCCCAGGAGCCTCATTTGCGGCCACCAGATCGACAAGGACGGTCTGCGCACCGAGTTCGTCTTGCGCATAGAGCTTGCCTGCCGCCACCTCCGCCGCCACCGGATCGGCCATCACGTAGCGGAAGCGACCCTCGGTCAGCGACTCGTACGAGACCTCGATCGCCCCCCCGGCCTGGTGGAGGTCCGCTCCGAAGCGGGCCTGGCGGGTCGAGAGGTCCCCGAACAGGACCCCGGGCGCGCCGCCCTCCTGCGGGTAGGACAGCCACGCGCGAAATTCGGCGGGGCGGCCGAGCAACCGGGTGAGGAACTCACGATTCGAGGCGATGGTAGCGCGCGCGGTGTCGGTCGCCCCATCGGGGGCCAGCAGCGCCGCCGTGAGGTCCAGGACGACGGGATCCGTTGCCAAGCCGACCCCCTGGCGCACGGCGCCCCCTTGGATCTGTCCGATTCCCAACGCGGCGCTGGCCGCCAGGATGACTTCGACCTGGTCGAAGGAAACGAAGTCCAGCGTGAGCCCGGACCGGTCGCGTGAGCCGCGTCGGCCCAGCATCCCGTCAGGCGTCGGTGCAGCCCAGGCCTGGGCCCGGCGGGTCGAAAGTTGGCCCCGGGCTACCGGGCCGGCCGCACTCACGGCCAGCACATGGAACCCCTGTGGGTCGTGGCGCAGGCGCGCCAGGAGCCCCAGTGGAATGGAGACCGGCGCCGCCCGCAGGTCCGCTGCTGGACCGGCGCCCGGCGCCGCCGTGAGCAGCAAACCCCCGTCCTGCCCGGGGCCGCCGGCGTGGAGTCGGAGTTCCGTGATCTCGGAAACGTCAGGCCAGGCGGACGCGAACAGGATGTCCCCCTGCCCGTCCACACCGACGCGGAAGGTGATGGACGATCGGGCCTCCGGGTCGCCCGGGGTTGGCAAGGCCCCGCCCGCAAGCAGGGCGTGCCCGGTCATCGGCAACGCCGCGGTCAGCGCTGCGCGAAGCAACTCGGTGCCGAGCGCGTCCCGCACGCTCAAGTGGAATCCACCAGAAGCAGGCGCTACTGGAACTGGGCAAGCGCATGGAGTCGCGCCTGGGTGAATTCCTCGGCCGGACAATCCTGGTTTTCGGGATTTTGCTGATCCTGTTCGGGTATCTCAAGCGGATCCACAAGGAAATGTATCAAAACCTCCCGCGCCTGGGGGCCTACCTGGCAGAGATCACCCTGATCGCCTGGTGCGGTTTCTTTGTTGCCTGGGGGGTTGAGTTCGATGCCATCCAGGCGACTGAAGGGTCGATATCCCAGGTCGGCCTGGTGGTCCCGATTGCAGCCATCGGAATCCTGGTCACCCTGCTGGAAAATTCACGCCTGGCTCTGTTTTCCGTGATTGTTTCCACCTTCCTGATTGGCATCCAGTTCAACTGGGGGTTTGAAATTCTGCTGGTGCTGGTCCTGTCCGGGCTGGTGTCGGTGTTCCATGTCACTGGAATCCACCGTCGGAGCCAGATTTATCTGGCGTTCCCCTGGATTTTCGGAACAGGAATTTTCCTTCTGCTCGGGGTGCACCTGGTCATGTACCCCTCGATGGAGGCATTCACCCACTCGGCGGATAACCTCTTCTGGGGTGTGCTCTGGCTGGGGGTCAATGGACTGTAAGTCACATATGGAAGCAACGCCATAAATCTCGCCCTTTTAATAGAAGTCTTCACCGAATGCTGATGATGGGCACAATTCCCGGAACGCTT
>JAPKHB010000940.1 GCA_026647295.1 Planctomycetota bacterium
CTATCGTGAAGAAGAAAGGGGATCGGAAATTTCATCCGGATGAAATTCGATTTGGGGCAACGGCTCCGGCAGATTGTGCAAGGCCGGCGGGCCGAGATAGGGTCGCAGGCTGCGCAACAACGCCGCGACCTCCACGCCGCAGCAGCGGCCGGGCACCTGCGCGAGTTTTTCCACGCCCTTGTGAAGCTGGCTTTGCATGCCCACCAGGTTGTGCATGCGGTAATGATAGAAGCCGGTGGCGATATTGACCAGGCCGTGAAAGAGATTGCGCTCCACCGGCGTGCGCGCGTCCATCCACAATTCTTCAAGCTCGTCATGCGCTTCAAAGAAATATTCACGATTGAAGAAGTCGATGCCGCGCGCCAGCCGCGCGCGCAGATTTTCGATAAACCGGCCGGACAAGGCTGTTTGTTCCTGTATTTATGCGGGTTTCATGATGATTCTGAAGAGCCGCAAGACCTCGAATAGCATATCCGCCGCCGCGGACCTCCTGAGATCTGAAGCAGC
>JAPKHB010000941.1 GCA_026647295.1 Planctomycetota bacterium
CTGTGTCGGCCGATGGCAGCACGGTCTGGGTCTTGATCCGCCGCTTGAACTCCTCGTGCAGCCGCTCGATGGCGTTGGTGGTGCGCACGCTCTTCCACTGGCTCGGCGGCAGGCGGGCGAAGGTGAACAGGCGCTCGCCGGCTTCCTCCAGGCTGTCGGCGACGGCGCGGTGCTTGAGCCGCCATTTGCGGATGAAGGCCTTGCGACGGGCGGCGATCTCCTCGGGCGTCGCCGCGTAGATCATGTCGGTGTAGTCGGCGGTGATCTCCTCGTGCAGGCGCTCGGGCGCATGCGCCAGCAGGTTCCTGTGCTTGTGCACCGTGCAGCGCTGCACCGGCACGCCGTCCCAGACGGCGGCGATCGCCTTGTCGAGCCCGGGCGCGCCGTCGACGATGAGGAACTCAGGATCCCGCAGGCGGCGCCACGAGCTCGTCGTCATCCACGACGCGGAAGACGTGATCCATCCGCGGAGCTTCGACGCGATCCGGGCGGCGGCGGGCGAGGGCT
>JAPKHB010000942.1 GCA_026647295.1 Planctomycetota bacterium
CGGTGAGCGATCTGGCGCGGCGCGCGAGCGTCTCGGCGGCGCGCTCGGTGCTCGGCGGCTTCGTGGAGCTGCGCGCCGGCCGGCCCGGCGACGAGGCGCTCGCCGCCGAGCCGCTCGCGCCGGAGGACCACTGGCCGCTCGCGGTCGTCATCGCGGTGACCCGCGAGGGCCCGAAGGACGTCGGATCGAGCGACGGCATGCGGCTCACGGCCGAGACGAGCCCGTATTTCCCCGCGTGGGTCGAGGACGCGCCCGCGCTCTTCGCGCGCGCCCGGGCGGCCGTGCTGGCGCGGGACATGGATGCGCTCGCGGCCGCCGCCGAGGCGAGCGCGCTCCGGATGCACGCGTCGAGCCTCGCCGCCGAGCCGGGCCTCTTCTACTGGACGGGCGCGACGGTGGAGGTCGCGCTCGAGGTCCGGAGGCTCCGGGCGCGCGGCGCGCCGGCGTTCTTCACGATCGACGCCGGCCCGCACGTGAAGGTCTTCACGACGCCCGAGGCGCAGGCCG
>JAPKHB010000943.1 GCA_026647295.1 Planctomycetota bacterium
CGGCGGGGTTGATCACGGAGGCGGTGGCCTGCGTGCGCGCATGGACGAGGTTGCTCGTCGAGGTCCACTGCGGGTCGACGAGGATCGGGTACCGGAGGCCCTCGGGCGCCCACGCGACGACCACGGTGCACGCGGCCGCGCCCGGGGGCGTGACGGGGCGGCCCCACGGGGCGCGCGGGCTCGGATCGAAGGCGCAGCCCTCGACAGAGAGATCGGCGGGGCGGCGCGCGCCCGCGGCGTCGACGAGGTACGGCGGGGCGACGCGCAGCCACGGGGAGCCACCTCCGTCGAGGAACTCGAGGGTGCGCGCGACGAGGCGGAGGCCGGCCACGCCGCTCACGTCGACGCGGTAGCGGATCTCGGGGCGCGCGGGGGCGCGGTCGAACGCGAGGTAGTCCTCGGTGCCGCCTTCGTGCACGCGGTGCACGACGTCCGCGCCCTCGGGGCCCGCGCCGGCATAGATTGCGAAGCCGTCGGCGAGCGCGGCCGGCGAGGGCCTCGCGCCGG
>JAPKHB010000944.1 GCA_026647295.1 Planctomycetota bacterium
GATCTGGTTGCCGGCCTGGGCATTGATGTCGGCGCCCGCCCCGACCAGCAGCTCGGCCGCCGTCAGGTGGCCGCGCTCGATCGCGATCAGCAGCGGCGTGCGCCCGGCGCCGTCGGCGGGGTCGAGCGGCGCGGGATCGTTCCCCTCGTAGACGTCCTCCTCGACGTACGGCGTGTTGGCGGAGACCTCGGCGTTGA
The DNA here is from genome assembly GCA_026647295.1 of Planctomycetota bacterium. Taxonomy (GTDB): domain Bacteria; phylum Planctomycetota; class PLA2; order PLA2; family JAEUHO01; genus JAPKHB01. Next base: position 198 of record JAPKHB010000944.1, read on the forward strand.
CCTGCGCGATGTCCTCGGCGGTCGGCGTGGCGGTCGAGCCGGAGCCGAGGCCCGTCGGTTCGCTCGGCGTGGACCTGCCGCAACCGGCGGCGAGCGCACCGACGAGCGCGAGACCGAGGGCGAGCGCGAACAGCTTCTTCATGATTCCTCCAGCGTTGCGGCCGGCTCGCGGCCGGCGAGGGTCACCCAGGGCAGGGTGGGAATGTCGGACTGGCGCACCAGGCCTGCACCGGACATGCCACGGCGGACGCGGGCTCAACGCGTTGCGGCCCAAGCGGGCCCGCGTGACCCCCCCGGACGCCGGTGTACC
>JAPKHB010000945.1 GCA_026647295.1 Planctomycetota bacterium
GGGTGAATGTGGTGGTGGAAGGAACCTCGCTGGGCACCGCCACCGGCACCGACGGCAGCTTTGTCATCTCGGGCGTGCCCGAGGGCGAGTACCGGCTGATCTTGTCCCGCCTGGGTTATGAAGCCCTGGCGGTGCCGAATCTCGTGTTGGCTGCCGGGCAGCGGCTCGCGCGCGAATTTTTTCTGCGGGAAAGCTATCTTCAGGGTGATGAAATCACCGTGACCGCGGCGCGCAAGGAACAGACCGCGCACATGGCGCCCGCGAGCGTGGCCACGCTGGATGCGCTGCAAATTCGCCAGCGCAATGTGACCACCTTCGATCAGGCCCTGGCCTCGACGCAGGGCATCTCAGTGTTTCGCTCGGCCGGCACCACCGTGCAGTCGGTTTCGATTCGCGGCTCTTCGGACGTGGCCGGCGGCGGGGTGGGCAACCGCGTGTTGTTGTTGATCGACGGCCGGCCGGCGCTGACTTCGGACTCCGGCGGCGCGTTGTGGAGTCTGGTGCCG
>JAPKHB010000946.1 GCA_026647295.1 Planctomycetota bacterium
GAAGGCGCCCTTTTCATGGCCGAACAGCTCGCTCTCGATCAAATCCTCGGGAATCGCCGCGCAATTGACCTTGATGAAGGCGGCGCGGCGGCGCTCACTCGCTTCGTGAATCGCGCGCGCGGCCAGTTCCTTGCCGGTGCCGCTCTCCCCGAGAATGAGCACGCGCGTGGTGGCCGGCGCCACCCGTGCAATTTGTTCGCGCACGCGCTGCAGGGCGGGACTGTCGCCCAACATCGCGAAGCCGGCGGCGAGTTCGCGGCGCAAGCGCGCATTCTCCTCGGCGAGCCGGTGCTGCGCCAGCGCGTTTTTGACCGTGAGCAACAGCTTCTCTTTCGCGATCGGCTTTTCGATGAAATCATACGCGCCCGCGCGCGTGGCGGCCACGGCGTTGGGAATCGTGGCGTTGCCAGAAATCATCACTACCACCGGCCGGTGTGGCAGGTCCTTGAGCGCGTGCAGGAACTGCAGGCCGTCGGTCTCCGGCATGACGAGGTCGAGCAGCATGA
>JAPKHB010000947.1 GCA_026647295.1 Planctomycetota bacterium
GTGGCCGGAGTGGCTGCCCTGGCCGGATGCGCCGCGCTGCAGGAAATGCAAGATGCGCTCTTGAACGTGAAACGGCTGCAATTCAAACTCGATGGCGTTGTGCCCGGCACGCTCGCGGGCGTGAGTCTGGCCAAGATCAATGATCCTGCTTCCCTGAGCTTGCAGGACGGCATCAAACTGACTTCGGCCTTTGCGCAGAAAGAGCTGCCGCTGGCCTTCACGCTGAACGTCGCCGCCAAAAATCCCAACGACGGCACTGGCGGCAGCCCGCAAAAGGCGGCGGTGCTCAGCGCCCTGGCTTGGACTTTGAAGATCGATGAGAAGGAAACGATCAACGGCGACATCAGCAGCCCGATTGAAATCCCCGGCACCGGCCAGGCCACGGTGATTCCGCTGCAGATGTCGTTGGATCTCTATCAATTTTTCGGAGAGCGCGGCTACAAGGATGTTTTGAATCTCGCGCTCGCCATTGCCGGCAAGCAAGGCAGCACGGCGCGCATCACGCT
>JAPKHB010000948.1 GCA_026647295.1 Planctomycetota bacterium
ACGTCAACGTTCACACTGCCGCGAACCCCGCGGGCGAAATCCGCGGCCAGCTTATCAGCGGCATTCCGGTAGATCTTTTTGCGACGCTGAACGGCAGCCAGGAGGTTCCGCCGGTGCAGACTCCGGCGACCGGCTCCGGCGTTTTCACTCTCAGCGGTGACGGCGACAGCTTGACGTTTGACATTACGGTGAGTGATTTGAGCGGGCCGATCACTGCCGCGCATTTTCACAACGCTGGTGCCGGCGTGAACGGCCCAGTGGTGCGCAACATTGGGGCTGTGCTCAGCGGAGTCGGCTCGAGGCGCTCGTCACGGCACCCTCTCCTTCCCGGCCGGCTCGCGGGGCCCACTTCCTTCGCTCTGACTTGGCGAGCGCCTCGCGGCTGAGAGCGCACTGGCCTTGGCGGAATCCGGCGCGTTCGGCTAAGCTTCCTGCAGCGTCGCTTTCTTCCTGCCAACCGGAAGGAGCATGGGCACTTCCTCGCGATAGTTCTTGTAGGCCTCGCC
>JAPKHB010000949.1 GCA_026647295.1 Planctomycetota bacterium
CTCTTACAACAGTTGGAATGGCAACAAGTGTCACGGCCACTACTACCTGCTCACCGAGTTGCTGAAGAAGAAAATGGGCTTCCAAGGTTTCATCATCTCGGACTGGAACGGCACGGATCAGCTCGCGCAGGACTTCGCCGAGGCCGTCGCGCTCGGGGCCAATGCCGGCATCGACATGTTCATGGTTCCGGAAAAATGGAAGCTTTTGATCGAGACGCTGCGCGCGCATGTGCAGAAGGGAATTGTCTCCGTGGAACGAATCAACGACGCCGTGCGCCGGATTCTCACCGTGAAGTTTGCCTACGGCTTGTTCGAGAAACCGCGTCCTGCCGCCAGATACTGGTCCCAGCCATGCCATGGGCAGGTAGGCACCAACCAAGTCCAGGACGGCAAACCAGACCGGCGAAGAAAGCATGAAAACACTTGCGATGCCGCCGATCAGGAAGAACGCGCCTATTCCCAGTGCGAATTTCATTTTGTGGCTTGCCGCGAATTTACCGGCGGCA
>JAPKHB010000095.1 GCA_026647295.1 Planctomycetota bacterium
CCTCTTTTTCTCCTAATTCGATATTAATTTGTTGTCCCTGAGTATGCGGTTGTTCGCTTTTTTTATTGCTCATATAAATTAATTTTTTGCTAAGGAGGAGGAGGAGCAGACCCTCATGACCTCCGTCTACACCCGCAAGTAGTCCAAGCCACCCCGTGCGGCGCCGGCGCGCCCCGGGCGCGCCGGCGCCTTTCGAGATGCGACGCGAACGCACGCTGCTCTCCCGCTACCTCGACGGCCGGGACGCGGCGTTCCGGAAGTCGCCATTCGTCCGGGCTACCGCCCGGCGGCTGCGGGCCCTTCACGCCCGGGGCATCCGGACGGTCCCCGCGCTGATCGCCGCGTACCCCCGCCTTGCGCGACGGACCCAGGCGTTCGCCGTCTGGGTGCTGGGAGTCATGGGCGACCGGCGCGCCGTCCCGCTTCTCGTGCGGGTGTTCCGGGAGCAACCGACCTTGCGCGGTGAGGCGGGGACAGCCCTGGGGCTGCTCGGTGGCCGGCGTGCCTACGCCTTCGCCGTCCGGACGCTACGGGCCGCGCTCGCCGCGGAGGAGGCGGACGAGCGCCTCGTCGTCGGGGCGGCCATCCTCCTCGTGCACATGCCCAGCGAACACGACCGGCTCCTGGCCGACCCGGGCGAGCCGGTGCTCCTCCTCCGGGATCTCCTGGTGCGGGGCGACCTCCCTTCCCTGGCCCGCGGACAGGCCGCGTCGGGGCTGGGCCACATCCTCGGGGACACCGACCGTCGCCGGCGGCGCTGGCGGGCGGCGGCCCGGGCCGTGCTGGACGCGCTGTCCGATGGCGATCCCTACGTCCGGCATGAAGCCGCGCACGCCGCGGGCGACCTGCGCCTGGCCGCGGCCCGGGCGCGCCTGTCCGCCATGGCCCGGAACGACCCCGGCAAGTGCGGGCTGGGCCTGGTCGCCCGTGAAGCAAAGGGCGCGCTCTTCGCCATCGAGCACGGTGACTGGCCCGCCTGGTGGTGGGACCCCGGCGAGCCCGACTGACGCCCTCCACCCGCCGTCGCCTTGGCCGATCGCTCGATGCGCCCCCCACTCGAGGGTCGCTCCATGGCCCCGCCGGGGTGGGGAGCGGGTCCTGGCACGCGCGAGCGACGCCTCCAGACCTACTCCTGACGGCTCCCGGCCGTACCGTCATCCCCCGAGTCGTGCATGACCTCGAAGATGCCCTGGGCGGCGAAGATCATGTTTCTGGCTTGGCCGGTGATCTCCGTGAGCACCCCTGCCTCCTGCAGCTTCCGCACGTTCGCGTTCGCGGCTGCGGGCGTCAGGTCGAGCAATTCGGCAGCCTCGCCGAACGTGATGGAGGGACGGCGAAACAGCGCATCGATGAGCTTGACCAGCAGAGCGGACGACCTCGCGGCCTGGATTCTGCTCACGTACTCCTCGCGCAAGGCCAGCAGCCGCCGGGCCCGATCCGCACCGTCCAGCGCGGAGGCCCTGACGGCATCCAGGAAGAACTCGATCCACTCAAGCCACGCCCCCTCCATGCTCACCTTCAGCAGCAGGTCCATGTAGCGCCGCTTGTGCTGCTCCAAGTAGCCGCTGACGAACAGGAGCGGCGCGGCGAGCCTCCCGTGTTGACTAAGGAGGAGGGGGACCATCAGCCGGCCGATGCGACCATTCCCGTCCCGAAAGGGGTGAAGGGTCTCGAACTGGTAGTGCACAAGCGCGAGGTCGATCAGCAGCGGCAGCGACTCGTCCGATTGCGGCCGATGGATGTACTTCTCCAGGTCGTCCAGACCCTGCTCCATCTCCGGGACGGGGGGAGGCACGAAACGTGCTTTCTGGATCGTGTCGCCCCCCTTGGCGATGTAGTTCTGTCGATCGCGGAACTGGCCGGGCCGCTCGCGCCCACCCCGCACCCCCTTCATCAGGATCCCGTGCAACTCCCGCATCAGGCGCTTCGACATGGGGAGCGTGTGCAGCCGCGCGAGCCCGTGCTCGACGGCTCGAACGTAGTTGAGTACCTCTCGCGCCTCGTCCCCGGCGGCGATGCGCCGCCCCTTGCCGCCCTCCTTCCCGGGCTCGGCCTCGATCAGCGCCAACTGCCGAGGGGTCGTGTAGGTGCCTTCGATGCGACTCGAGATGATCGCCTCGCGCCGGATCAGCGGGGCCGCGACGAGATGCGGGTTCAGCAGGTCGTGACGGCCCGTGCCGACGAGCTGCCCCAGGGCGTTCTCCGCCTTGGCGAGCGCCCTCATGGTGGCGGAGTTGGCCCACGCCTCCTCCGGGGGCGGAAGGGGATTCGGCACGTAGGCGTCAACGCCGCCCTCCGTGGGGACGAGCCGACCGGGACTCCGGGGCCCAAAGGCCTCTTTGCGCATCCGGACTCCTTGTTTTAGGAAGCACACGCTATCATATACTTATTCTCGAGAGGCGCCGCGTCTCTGGTCACTCACCGACATCGAGTTTAGTAATGCGCCGTAATACTAAAATACATTGCCAAGCGGCCCAGATGCCTGAACCATCGCCATCGCTGATTCAGGATAGCCATGGCATCCTAACCTACTGACCGAGTTTCGTGGACCGGTCGACCTGACCCGGCCGCCGGACCTTGACCGTCACGGAGAACCGAGGCGGCCGCGAACCCCACCCGGGGGGTGCTGGGGCGGTCGCTCCCGCGGTGTTCGCGTCGCGATTCCGGGTTCCGCCCAGATCGGCGGGAGCCCGCCCTCCGACTCGGGCCCCTGGCCCAAGGAGCACCGGTCGTCCCCCCGGGCCACGACCGCGTGCGCCAGGTCATGGACCGCGGCCTCGAGACCCGGACCGCTCGCTTGGATCGCGGGGTGGCGGAGGGAGAGGGATTCGAACCCCCGGTACCCTTTCGGGCACGCCGGTTTTCAAGACCGGTGCCTTCGACCGCTCGGCCATCCCTCCGGACGGGCGGGCGGCGCCATGGTAGCCAGGGGGTGGCGCCGGCGCGCCCGGGCGCGTGAAGCGACCTGCGATGGACGTGACGAGGCGGCCCTTGACACCTGGGGCCCCCTCGCCGCCGAGTCCCGCCGCCTCGAACCCCGCGTCGGCTGCGTCTCGACGCGCATGTCCGAGGACCTCAATACGGTCCTGATGATCGAGACGACGGGGCTGACGACGGGGGACCTCCTTCGCCGCTACGCGGGACGCGCAGGGGGCTTCACCGCCAGCTCGCGCAGGAGAAACGCGCCAAGCGCGGCATGCAGTCCGTGGAGCCAGGCGACTTCCTTGTTTCCTTTCACCATGAGGTCAGTCCTCTTGTGGCTCCAGCAATCGGGTTGGTAGTGAAACGCGCCGTTGCGGTACAGGCGGAGTAGATCCAGGTTCGGGGATGCCAGACAAGGGTCCACGACAGGATCAGAGAGGTTGAAATCTCTCCATCCCTCGACGACGACGTACAGGCTGCCGTACCAGAAGTCCATGAACGGGCCGTAGAGCAGCTCGGCTTCCTTCTTCCCTCTTGTTGCCTGTACCTCACGCAGGAAGCATATTCGCATCCTATCCGCCCAGATGAAGTAACGGTGCAACGACAACAGGTGGCCCTTCGGACGCATGAACCCTCCGCGCAACCTAGACGGTTGGATTCGCACCCGCCGCATGCTCGGCGGCGATCGCGAGCAAGAGATCCGCGAACTGGATCAGCCGCACCGCCTCCGCCGCAGTGGACACAGGCTCGCTCCCGTGAAGGTGCGGATTCCGGAAGCGAAGCATCGCGCCCTGAAAGAGCATGCGCACGGCCTTCGCCTGTGAGTCGGGTTGGCCTGGAATCCTGAGACTCCCGCCGTCGTTGAACTCCCGAGCCATCAGGTCGCCGGGATTGACCCGCTCGTCAGTCACCCGCGCCAGCCTTCGGATGCGCAGTTCGACAGTCAGGAATGCGTTGCCCACAGCCCGCGTGAAGTCCGCTCGCCGAAACGCTGCGCCGGTCTCGGCGACGAGTTCGGGATCCAGGTCGGCGCTGCGCTCGCGGAATACCTCGCTGGCCCGCCACTCGACTGGCGAGGCAGATTCGAGTAGATCGCGCCCCCGCTTCGTCATGATGACCCATCCGTCGCCGTGCGTGTCGGGCGTAGGGAGGATCAGGATCTCTCGTTCCAGCCAGACCCAGGCTTCCATCACGGCGATCTGCAGGTCCCGAACGTCTACGCCCTCCGCCACGGGCGCAAGGTTGTCCCTCATCGTGAGGTTGCCCCTGTGGGCTCGCCCGTGTGCTAGGACCGCTGCGATGTACCGCAGCAGAACCTGTGCCCGCTCTTCGATCGGAAGTGTCATGAAAGCCGTGGCGTTGGGGATGAAGTCTCGGACGTTCGCCATTGCCCGATGGTGCCACGCCGGACCCCCATCCTCCTGCTCGTAGCGGCCTCGTCACGCCGACCGATCCCACCGTGTGCCGCGCCAACCCGAGATCGTCCCCTGTTCGCCGCATGCCTGGCACCTGAACACGATGGCATCCCCGACAGTCAGGCGCGCGTACACGTCGCCGTAGCAGGGCGAGCGTGACCGCGAGCGGCGGCACGGCACGTTCGTGAGCTCGCCGTCCGAGCCGGGCCAGCCCGAGACCCAGGCGACGACCGCGCCGCAGAAGAGTGCGATCGTCATCGCGGGGGCGGGGAGCGGGGGGATCTCGCCCGTCTTCTCGTCGAGGTAGTGGCGGAGGTCGATCGTGTAGTGGTCGGGCATCGAGGTTGGAGGCGGCCGATTTGGGGGATCGCGTGTTCCCCCGGTCAGGGGGACCCGTTGGGTCCCATACAGGGGGTGCCTTGGGGTCCCATGGTGAAGCCCTGGCGCACCAGCGGCATCGTCTTGCGTGTCACTGGCCGATGGCTTCGGCGTGAAGCCTCAACCCGAGCGCACGAACGACACGGAGGATCGTCTCGAAGTCCGGGCTTCGCTCGCCCGAGAGCGCCTTGTAGAGGCTCTCCCGCGACAGCCCCGCCTTCCTGGCGACCTCCGACATCCCCCGGGCTCGCGCCACGTCGCCGAGGGCCTTCGCCACGGCCGCCGAGTCACCGCCGGACTCGTCGAGGACGGCCTCCAGGTAGGCCGCCATTTCGGCGGGGGTCCGCAGATGCTCGGCCACGTCGTAGCGGGAGGTCTTGGTCTTCTTGGTCATGGTCGGCTCCTAGACGCCCTTCGCCAAGCGCAGGGCGAGCGAGATGTCCCGACGCTGACTGCCCTTGTCGCCGCCCGCGAGCAGGACGACGAGGGCACGACCGCGACGGACGAAGTAAACGCGATACCCAGGACCGCAGTCGATGCGCAACTCGACGACCCCGCCGCCAACGGGGGCGCTGTCACCGGGGTTCCCGGCGGCGAGACGTTCGATTCGGGCGAGGATGCGGGCTCTTCCATGGAGGTCGCGGAGGCCGTCGATCCAGACGGAAAACTGGGTCGTCTTGCGGACTTCCACGATGCCGACACTGTAGCCTACCGGCTACACTCGTCAAGAGGGAAGGAGGCCGGGAGCTGGTTCACGCAGAGGCCGAGCGGTCCCCCGGTCCCGGGCATGCTCCTCGCCGGAGCGCGCCACCGTGCCGCGTCCTGGAGCGCCCCCGCACGGCTTCCGGGCTGGCCATCGGGTCAGACATCGCCGGACGCCGGTGGACACCGGTGGACAAGGGACCCCCCAGGCTCGGGTCGCCAGACCGGCGCAGTTCGCTAGCCCGCAAGCGCGTGCGTCCGCAACGCTCGGTGGGAACGGGGGTTTGGCGGAGGGACAGGGATTCGAACCCTGGAACGGCGCTTTGGGCCGTTGCCGGTTTTCAAGACCGGTGCCTTCGACCGCTCGGCCATCCCTCCGGACGGGCGGGCGGCGCCATGGTAGCCAGGGGGTGGCGCCGGCGCGCCCGGGGTGTCGGGCCTCGGGGAAGGGGGCTGCGGGACCCCGGGCGGTTGGGCGCCCGGGCGCCGGGGCGGCCGGGGTGGGGTTCGGGGGGCTCGGGCGGGGGGTGCCGCCCGGGTGGGGTCGCACGCGGGCCGGCGGGATGGCAGACTTCCGGCGCGTGGCTTCCTTCCGGCAGGCCGTCTTCACCGTCCTCTGGGCGCTGGCGCTCGGGCTCGCGCTCGGGCCGCACCTCGCCGCCGGAAGCGAGGAGGGGGTCGAGGCCTACGCCCTGGAGAACGGGCTGCGGGTCCGCCTGCGACCCGTGGAGGGCGCGACGCGCGTGGGGGCCCTGCTCCTCCTCGACATCGGCCACGAGCACGACCCGGAGGGCCGCTCCGGGCTCACCCACCTGATCGAGCACCTCTTCGTCACCTGCGCCACCGAAAGCCTGCCGGCGCGCACGGCCGAGGAGTTGATGGCGCAGTACCCCATGGCGTGGAACGCCCAGACGGGGGCGCGGCACACCGTCGTCTACCTCGAGGCGCCGGCGGCGCAGGGCGGTCGGCTGCTCGAGGAACTCGCCACGCGCATGGGTTCGCTGCGGATCACGCAGGAGGAACTCGACCGCGAGCGCGAGCGCGTGTTGGTCGAGGTGGAGGGGATGTTCGAGGGCGCCCCCGGTCTCGCGGCCTTCAACCACGCCCGCGAGCGGGCCCTCCCCTCGGCCCACGCCGGCCGGCGGGGCGGGGCTCCCGAGCAGGTGCGCGGCATCGGGCTGGAGGTCGTCCGGGAGTTCTGGGCGCGCCACTACAAGCCACGCAACGCCCGGTTGGTGGTGGCGGGAGGGTTCGACGCGGGCGCGCTGCGCGAACAGGTGGCCGCGCGCTTTGGCGGTCTGGCCGCGGGCGAGCCGGTCCCGGCCCCGGCCCCGCGCGGCGCGGCGCCGGGCCAGGAACTCGTGACCGTCCCGGCCCTGCGGATCCCGGCGCTGCCGGACCGCCAGCTCGTCCTGGCCTGGCGTGTTCCGGCCAGCGACCACGCCCTCTTCCCCGCCTTCGTGTGCGCCGTCTCCCGCCTGCTGCTCGGGAGCGGCGACCACCTGCTGGCGAGCCGCATGTTTCCGCCGCCGGTGTACTGGGCGCCCCTGGACGACCCCGAGGTGCTGTACCTCTCGAGCCTGCCCGGTCCCGACCAGGATCCGGCCGAGGCCGTGCGCGCCCTGGAGCGCCGGGTCGCCGAAGCCCTCGCCCGGCCGGCTTCGGACCCGGCGCGGGAGCCCCAGCCGCTCGCGTACCTGCTGGGCACCGTGACCGGTCCCGAGCACCTGCTCGCCCAGAACCTGTACGGCCTCGCGCTCGGGTTGGGCCGGCGGGAGCAGTGGGGCCTGGACGCCCGCGCCCTGGGGCGGCGCATCGCCGAGGTGACGGACGAAGACCTCGCGGCGCTCGGCCGGGAGTGGCTCGCCCCCGCGCGGCGTGCGGCGGTGTTGGCTGTTTCCCGGTAGCGGCGGCGCGGCCGCGCCCGGGTCAGGCCTCGGCGCTCAACGCCTCCTCGAGGACCGACTCGGCCACGAAGATCGGGGCACCCAGGGCCGTGGCCAGGGCGATGGCGTCGCTCGGGCGCGCGTCCACCTCGGCCACCTGGCCGTCGGGTCGCTGGAGGCGGATCATCGCGTAGAAGGTCCCGCCGCGCAGCTCGGTCACGTCGACGCGCTCGATGGTGCAGCCGGCGGCCTCGATCAGGTGGCGGGCGAGGTCGTGGGTCATGGGGCGGGGCATCTGCACGTCCTTGACGAACCGGTCGATGGCCTGCGCCTCCGCATGGCCGATCACGATCGTGAGGCTGCGCGGTCCGCCCACCTCGCCGAGGCTGATGAACTGGCGCTCGCCGACGTCGTTGACCTTGATGCTCTTCAGGCGCATCTCGACCATGGTGGGGCCCCCGGGGCTGCCGGAATCCTACCAGCCTCCGGGCGGCGGGTGTTTGATGGGCCCATGAGCGAGCCCGTTCCCCTCGTGCGCGTGTTCCGCGGCCGGACGCTGGAGTCCCTGCACCGGGGCTCGTTCGCCATCTGGGCCGGCGGGGGGCTCGTCCGCCAGGCCGGGGACGTCCTGCGGCCGGTGTTCTACCGGTCCACCGCCAAGCCCTTCCAGGCCCTGGTGACCGTCACGTCCGGCGCCGCCACGCGCTTTGGCCTCGGCGACCGGGAGTTGGCCGTGGCCACGGGCTCGCACAACGCCTCCGCCCTGCATCTGGAGACGGTGCGCTCCATCCTGGCCAAGGCGACCGTCCGGGAGGAGGACCTCGCCTGCGGCGGCCACCTCTCGATCCACGCGGCCGAGTCGGCGCGCCAGCTTCGGGAACTTCCGGCCGACGCCGCCACCTACCCGGCCATCTGGTCCAACTGCTCGGGCAAGCACGCCTGCTTCCTCGCCGCGGCCCGGGCGCTCGGCGCCCCCACGCAGGGCTACCTCGATCCGGGGCACCCGGTGCAGCAGGCGGTGCGCGCGCACCTGCTCGCCTTCGCCGGCCTCGAGGAGGAAGACGTGCCGGCGGGCACCGACGGTTGCGGCGCACCGATCTACGCCGTCCCGCTGCGCAACATGGCCCGCTCGCTCGCGCTCCTCGGCGCGCCCGAGGACCTTCCGGAGGAACTGGCCCAGGCCGCACGCAAGGTGACCGCGGCCATGGTCGCCAACCCGGAAATGGTCGCCGGCGACCACCGCTTCGACACCGACCTGATGCTCGCGGCAAGGGGACAGGTGGTGGCCAAGGGCGGCGCGGAGGGCGTGGAAGGTGTGGCGGTCCCGCGCCTGGGTCTGGGCATCGCCGTGAAGGTGGACGACGGCTCGGACCGCGGGTACCGCCTCCTGGTGATCGCGCTGCTCAAGGACCTGGGCGTGCTCACCGCCGAGGCCGCGGAGGACCTGGCCGAACGGCACGGGCGCACGCTCAAGAATCACGCCGGCACGCGGGTCGGACGCGCCGAGGCCGTGCTCTAGCCCGACCAAGGCCCGAACCGGCGCGGGGGGGCCGGGCGGCCCCCGGGCGGGGACGGGCGCCGGACCGGCAGGGCCCCCCCGCCGCCCCGGGGGCCTCGGGGGGTCCGGGCGGACGGGGGCTCCCGGACGCGCGCGGTAGGCTTGAGGGCGCCGATGAAGCGCCTGCTCCGCCCTCCCCGCCTCAAGGCCCGCCCGCTGGACGCGCACAAGGCCTCCGTCGGCCGCGTCCTGGTGGTGGGTGGATCGGCGGAGATGCCCGGCGCGCCGGCCCTTGCGGGGATCGGCGCGTTGCGCGCGGGGGCCGGGCTGGTGCGGGTGGCGGTGCCGCGCGGCGTCCAGCCGACCGTCGCCGGCTTCCAGCCCGAACTGCTCACGCTGCGGCTGCCCCAGGGCGCCGGGGGGCACCTGGCCGCCGCGGCCCTGCGGGCGATCCTGGCGGCGGCCTTGGGCTTTGACGCCCTCGTCCTCGGGCCGGGTGCGGGCCGCGCGCCCGCCACGCAGGCCCTGCTGCGCGAGGTGCTCGCGCGCTGCCCGCTTCCGGTCATCGTGGACGCGGACGCGCTCTACGCGCTGGGAGGGTCCCTCGCGCCGTTGCGCAAGCGGGCCCATCCCACGGTGCTCACGCCGCACGAGGGGGAGGCGGCGCGGCTCCTGGGCTCGACCGCGCCGACGGTGCGCCGCGGCCGGGTCGCCGCGGCACAAGCCCTGGCCCGTCGCAGCGGCGCCGTCGTCCTGCTCAAGGGCCCGGGGACCCTGGTCACCGATGGCGAGCGGATCTACACCAATCGCAGCGGGGGGCCCGTGCTGGCCAGCGCCGGAACGGGCGACGTCCTGGCGGGCGTGGTCGGGGCGTTCCTCGCGGGCGCCCAGGCCACGGGCCTGGGGACGCTGGAGGCCGCGGCGGCGGCCGCCTACGTCCACGGCCTTGCGGCCCAGCAGGCCGCGGGGCGGGCCGAACGCGGCGTGCTGGCCGGGGACGTGGCCCGGGCCCTGCCCCTGGCCGTGGCCGAACTGGTGCGGGGGCCGCGATGAGAACGGGACGCTCCTTGCGGCGCACCCCCTTGCTCGCGGCCGGATGGCTGGCCGTCGCGCTGGCCGGCTGGGGCGCCGCCCCCGCCCGGGCCGAGTCGCCGGAGCCGTTGTGCGCCCCGGTACCCGAAGCGATCGCCGCCTTCCAGGCGTCGGAGGCGGAGCGCAGCCGGGCGGCGCTCGCCATCGCCAGACTCCGGCTCCCGGCGGCCCACATCTCGCCGGGCACGCGGGCCAGCGGGCGCGCGTGGCTGCTCTTGCTCGAAGGCGCCGGCCTCAAGGCCGTGGCCGAACACCTGGCCTCCGGTGCAGCACAGGCGCCCGAACTGCCCCACCTGCTCCAGGTCGCCGCCGAGTCGCCGCTGGCGGAGGCCGAACTCCTGCTCGCCCGCGCCGCCCGCAGCCCGCGCTACGACCTGCGGATGATCGCGGCCGATGGCCTGGGCCGCGGCCGCACCCCCGCGGCCGAGGCCCTCCTGGGCGCCCTCGCCCGCGATCCGGTCCCCGGCGTGCGGCTGGCCGCGCTGCGTTCGCTGTTTGCGATCGAGACGCCCGCCGCGGCGGCGCTGCGCCAGGACCTGGCGCTGGACGTCCTGGAGTCGGTGATGACCGCCCGCCTGCGCTGGCACCGCCGCGTGGGCGAGTACCCCGGGCCCGTGGTCGCCTACGCCACCGCACTGTTTCGCCGAGCGCCGGACACGCCCGCCGGACTCGAGGCGGCGCTCTACCTCTCCCACGCGGGACCGCGGACGCCCGCCGCGGTGCTCGAAGAGGTCCTCGCCGGGACGCTGGACACCGCGCCCGCCGCGGCCCGCCACCGGCCCAGCGGGCGCGCGCTCACCCGCCGACGCGCCGCCGTGGAAGCCATCCTGGGGCTGCTGGACCACCCGGAACTTGCGCCGACGCGCCGCCCGGGCCTTCTCGGGCTGGGGCTGGACGCCATCGCGCACCCCGTCCCGATGGACCCGATGGGCCGCGACCCGATCCCCGAGCACCGCCTG
>JAPKHB010000950.1 GCA_026647295.1 Planctomycetota bacterium
GGCGCGCACGCGCTTGGCGCCGGGGCCGAGGATGTCGGCGCGCTTCGCCATGTACGGGCTGCCCGAGCGGGTGGGCACGTCGAGGTGCGGGTCGGGCGCGTCGGCGGCGCTGAAGCGGAGCGAGATGGGGAGCTCGACGCGCACGCCGTCGGCGCGGGTCTCGACGGTGACGAGCGCGCCGAGCGGCGTCGTGGACACGTCGATCGTCATGTCGACCGGGGCGCGCGACGGGTCGACGTCGCGCTCCGCGAGCGTCACCGGGTCGAAGCGGTCGTCGCCGGCGAACGCGATCTCCACGTCGACGGCACCGGGGGCGGGCGACGCGAGCACCTCGAAGCTGCCGATGAGGAAGCTGTAGAAGCCGCCGAGGAAGCTGAACACGCGGTGCGTGCCGAAGATGCCGTCGATGATGATCTCCAGCACCTCGATGTTGATGATGACGAAGCCCGCGTAAACGATGATGTGGAGCAGGCCGGCCACCGGGCGCACCACCATCTTGCCCTGGC
>JAPKHB010000951.1 GCA_026647295.1 Planctomycetota bacterium
GGTGTATAGCTCTGACTTCATTCTATGTGGCCGTCTTTCCAGGCCACAAGGTCAGCGGGGAGCGGCGCTTCCACGGTGATCGTCCGGCCTGAAGCCGGAGAGGCGAACCGAATGCGCCAGGCGTGGAGCCAGGGCCTTTGCAGCGGCGGTCTGCCCTTGGGCCGGGCGGAGGCCCCGTACAGCGTGTCGCCTGCCACGGGATGGCCGATGGAGGCGAGGTGCACGCGGATCTGGTGCGTGCGGCCCGTGAGCGGCCGGCACGAGACGAAGGCCGCGGCCTCGCCGAACCGCTCGCGCACCTTCACGTCGGTGATCGCGTGCCTGCCGCCGTCGAAGCGCACCGCGTGGCGCACCGCGTCGCCGTGCTCGCGGCCGAGCGGCAGGTCGATCCTCCTCTCCTCGTGCTCGGGCGCGCCGTGCACGAGCGCGAGGTACTCCTTCTCGACCTCCCGGTCGGCGAAGGCGTCCGCGAGCTTCCCGTGCGCGACCTCCGTCTTCGCGACCAC
>JAPKHB010000952.1 GCA_026647295.1 Planctomycetota bacterium
GTCAGTTCTCGCAGGCGGGCCACGTCGACCTCGCCGTGCCACATTTCCTCGCGGCGCTCGGGAAGGGCGCCGAAGCGGAGCAGGGCGCGGTCGAGGCCGAGCACCGCCGCCGCCGTCTCCGCGAACTCGCGGACCGTCGACAGGCGTCCCGTGGCAAGGTTCACGACTGCCCCCGGCGGTGCCTGGCTCGCGCCGAGCCTCAGCAGCCCCTCGGCCACGTCCTCGACGTAGGTGAAGTCGCGCGGCTGACGGCCCTCGGTGAGGGCGAGCCGTGTGCCCGTGCGGGCCACCCGCATCAGCTCGGGCAGCAGGCGGCCTTCGTGCTCGTGCGCCCAGGCTTCGAACAGGCGGGCAACGCTCTGACCGGGGGCGACGCCGGCGGGCAGCGCGCCGCATTCGAGGTTGAGCTCCGCCCACAACAGTGCGCCGAGCTCGACCCCGAGCGCCAGCCGACTCGCCCCGAAGCCCCAGTAGCACGCCTGCAGGCCTTGGTGCTGCAGGCGGTC
>JAPKHB010000953.1 GCA_026647295.1 Planctomycetota bacterium
GGAGCAAGCCGGTGCCAGCCTCACGATCGTGCAGGGTGACGTCACGCGCGAAACCGATGTGCGGCAGGCGCTGGCGCTGATCCGGGAGACGGCTGGCCGATCGCTGCACGGTGATGCGCGCCGGCCGCGTCGTCGCCACGGTCGATCCGAAGCGCGAGAGCGAAGCGAGCCTCGCGCGGCTGATGATCGGCGCCGAGCCGCCGCAGATCGCCGCGCACGACACGCCGCCGGGTCCGCCGTGCCTGGTCGTCGACGGTTTGCGCCTGGGGAGCGAAGGGGGCGCGCCGCTCGCCTTCGCGCTGCACGCCGGCGAAATCCTCGGCATCGCCGGCATCTCGGGCAACGGCCAGCGCGCGCTCGTGGCGGCGCTCGCCGGCGAAGCGCAGGTCGAAGCTGACGCGCTGTCGCTCGACGGCCGAGCGCTGCGCGGCCTCGGTCCGCGCGAGCGGCGCGCGCTCGGGCTGCGCTACGTGCCCGAGGAAAGGCTGCGGCACGGCGCAGTGCCC
>JAPKHB010000954.1 GCA_026647295.1 Planctomycetota bacterium
ATGGTCGCATCGTCTGGATGAAAGCCCACGGCGAGCGGTGGAAGGAGATCTGCTCGGTGATGCCCTCCTGGGCATCCATCACCACCACGGCCACATCGCAGCGGCGAATAGCGTCGCGCGTGCGCACCGTGCTGTAAAACTCCACGGCTTCCGTCACGCGCGCGGATTTGCGCAAGCCGGCGGTGTCGATCAGCACGAAACGGCGGTTGTCCTTCTGCAGCGGCAGGTCGACGGCATCGCGCGTGGTGCCCGCCACGTCGGAGACGATGGTGCGCTGCTGGCGCGTCAGGGCGTTGACGAAGGTGCTCTTGCCCACGTTGCGGCGGCCGACCATCGCGATCTTCATGACCGGCTCGCCGGGGGGCTGGCTTTCAGCCAGCGGGCGGATGCGCTCGACGATGGCGTCCTTGAGCTCGTCCTCCCCGCGGCGGTGCATGGCCGAGAGGAGCAGCGGATCGCCGAACCCGAGGCGGTGAAAGTCGCCGATGTCCACGGCCGTGTTGGGG
>JAPKHB010000955.1 GCA_026647295.1 Planctomycetota bacterium
GCTCGCGACGTCGCCGATGGTGTCGGCGCGCGCCTCGTCGAGCCGCAGCCCCGCGCGGGCGAGCGCCGCGGCGACCACGCGCTGGAGGTCGTCCGGCGCGACGCCGACGCGCTCGCGCGAGGCCTCGAGCGCCTTGCGCAGCTCCTCCTGCTCGCGCAGCAGCCGCGCATGGCGCGCGCGCTCCTCGTCGTCCATCTCGGCGCGGGCGCGCGCGAGGCGCCAGGCGCGCAGCGCCTCGAAGCGCGCGCGGGCGGCCTCGTCGAGGGCGTCGGCGTCGATCGCGGCCGCGCGGCGCTTGCCGCCGGCGGGCGAGGGCGCCGCGGTTCTGGTGCTGGAGGCGGAGGAGCACGCGGCTCGCCGCGGCGCCCGCGTGCGCGCCGCGTGCGCGGGGTTCGGCGCGGCCGGCGCCGACCCGTCGCCGGAAGGAATCCGCGACGGTCTGGGCTTGGCCATGCACACGGCGCTGGCCGGGAGCGGTCGCGAGGCTGCCGACGCGGTGTCGCTCC
>JAPKHB010000956.1 GCA_026647295.1 Planctomycetota bacterium
AGCCGCTCGGCTACGGCAACTGTATCATCACGCGAGCCGTCATCCACGATGATGATCTCAGTCGCCGGCAGGGTTTGCGCCAGGCAACTCGCCACGGCGCGGCGCAGCCAGCGGCCGGCATTGTAAGCCGGGATGATGACGCTGATGGTCTGATCACTTGCCATTGTCGGGCTGTAAGTGGGCGCTGCGCTTCCGGCGCTGTTCGCCGGCGCCGGAGATGCAGCGCGTTTTGAATCAATCTTGTTGGCTCAGTTCACGGCAGCAGCACGATTTTCTGCACCGCGAATTGCCTGGCCGTTTGCAAGCGCAAGAAATAAACGCCGGCAGCGAGCTGTACCGGGGTGACCGGCAGTTGGTGCCGCCCGGCCGCCAGCGCGCCTTGAAAGATGGTGGCGACCTCCTGGCCCGCGAGATTATAGAGGCGCAGCGGTGGATGTCAGTGTCAATACGATCCGCGCCGAAACCCAGCGGATTGGAAACCTGCAAGTCGAGCGGGAAAAACAGT
>JAPKHB010000957.1 GCA_026647295.1 Planctomycetota bacterium
CCCGGTTGTGGCAGCGCACCATGAACGAAGCGCAGATCGTGCTGCACAACCATGCGCGCAGCCGCGCCCGCGAGGAGGCCGGCCACCGCGCGGTCAACAGCGTCTGGCTATGGGGCGCGGGCGCGCTCGATGCGCCGCCGCGGGCGCCCGCCCGCCTGATCCAGGCGAGCGATCCGGTCAGCATCGGCCTCGCGCGCGCTGCCGGGGTGGCGTTCGGTGCGCCGGATCCCGCTGCAGCGCTTGCGCAGGACACGCTGGTCGTCCTCGACGAGCTGCGCAAGCCCGCACAGCAGCTCGACCTCGACACCTGGCGGCGCGGGCTCGAGGCGATGGAGCGCGACTGGTTCGGCCCGCTCGCCGAGGCCTTCCGCGCCGGTCGCATCGACACCCTGCGTCTGACCGCCCCCGGCGATCGCGGCACGCTGCAACTCGAGCTGCGCGCCGGCGAACGCTGGAAGTTCTGGCGCAAGCCCTACGCCTTCGACGCGCTGCTGAAGTCCATCGC
>JAPKHB010000958.1 GCA_026647295.1 Planctomycetota bacterium
TTCCTTACCTCGGCATCTGGGACAGCAAGCCCCCCGGCATTCTCTACACCTGGCCCCTCGCGTTCGCGCTGGCGGGGCCCTCGCCGCGCGGCATGTGGCTCTTCGAGACCCTCGTCCCACGCCAGCCGCTCCGCCTCGGCGACGAGATCGACGCTGAAGACGGTGACGATGGCGTGCAGGCCCAGCGCGTGCGCCCGCTCGACCACCGCCGCCATCGCGTCGATGCCGAGTTCCAGCCGGCGCAGCATGGAGACCGGGTCCGACTCGCCCGCCGCGCGCTGATACGCCGCGAGTCCGGCCGCGCGGCTCATCAGCAGGTCGGCGCGGAAGAACTGGAGTTTGACGGCGTCCGCGCCGGCGTTCGCCGCCGACTCGACGAGCGCGACCGCCCGCTCGGCCGAGCCGTCATGGTTCACGCCGATCTCGGCGATGACGTAGGGCGGCTGCCCGGGGACGATCTGTCGGCCGCCGATCCTCATCGCACGCCGCCCAGCCGCGCCGCCGC
>JAPKHB010000959.1 GCA_026647295.1 Planctomycetota bacterium
ATTGGAGCCACGCCGGCGCGACGCGCGGACTGACCGGCTGAGCCCGACCGGCTCGTCGACGGGGCGCGCGATGGTCATCGGCCCCTATCTGCGGCAACGGCCCTCGAGGGGCCCGGGCGGGCGAAGCGACGACGAGGCGCGCGCGCCCGCCGCCCGCCTCGCGGAGGCGCGGGGCGACGTACGTGAGGCGGGCGATCTCGACCTGGAGCTTGGCCTCGCGGCTGCGGGCGTGGCGGTGGAAGATCTCGATGATGACGCCGGTGCGATCGAGGACCTGGGCGCCGGTGGCGCGCTCGACCCGCACGGCGCCGTTCAGGTTGCGCACGTAGAGGCGCCGGCCGGCGGCCATGGGGCCGTCCCAGCGAAAGTCGCGATCGCCCTGGGCGCGCGCCGGGGCCGGCGCGAGCGAGGTGGCGAGCAGGACGGCCGCGAGAGCCGCGGCCGGCAGGCGCCCGGCGGCCGGGCGGGAACGGATCATGGACATGACAGGATTCCTCGTGAAAAG
>JAPKHB010000096.1 GCA_026647295.1 Planctomycetota bacterium
GGTGAGGCCGACCTGCCGCAGGCCCCGGCGCCCGTGTCCGGTGGCTTCGACTTCGGCGCCCCCGCGCCCGCGCCCGTGTCCGGTGGCTTCGACTTCGGCGCCCCGCCCGCGCCCGCGCCCGTCCCCGCGGGCGGCAGCTTCGACTTCGGCGCGCCGCCCCCGGCCGCGCGCCGCCGGGGGGCGGGGCGGCGTCTCCTGGGCAACCTGAACGACATCCTGCACCAGGTCGGGCCGCACTGGCGCAAGCTCGCGCTCGCCTTCGGCCTGATGGCCGTGGACTCGCTGGCCAGCATCGGGCGGCTGATCGTGCTGCTGCCCGTGCTCGCCGGGATCTTCGGCGGGACGGCGGCCCTCGAACGGGCTCCGCCGGCGGGCGCCGACGAGGAGGCCGCCGCGCGCGCGACCGCCGCCCAGGTCCTGGGCCTGGCCAGCGAGAACCCGGTGGCGGGCTTCGTCGCCGGGGTGGTCGAGCGCATCAACGGCCTCACCGAGCACTGGGTGCCCGACGCCTGGACCGAGGGCGCCGGGGCCGGCGAGGCCGACCCGGCCCGCCGGGCGGCCGCGCGGGCCGCGCGCCGCACGGAGTACGCGATCCTCTTCTCGATCTGCCTCCTCTTCGCGCTGCTCATCGCGGTGATGGCCGGCGCGAGCTACGGCGAGACCTACGTCTCGGCCAAGGCCGAGCTGTGCATCCTGATGGACGTGCGCGAGCGTCTGTGCCGGCGCCTGCTCGACCAGCCCATCTCCTTCTACGACGCGCGCCAGCGGGGGGAACTGGTGCAGCGCGTGCTGGGCGACGTGAACGGCTACTCGGCCGGGCTCAACCTGGTCATCAACACGGTGCGCAGCGGGATGCAACTCCTGGTCTCGCTCGCGGTGCTGATTCCCCTGTCGCCGATCTTGAGCCTGGTCCTCCTGCTGGCGGTCCCCTTCGTGGCCCCCATCCGCACCTTGAGCCGGCGGACCCTCAAGCGGGCCCACAAGCGCCAGGAGGAGAGCACCCGCCTCTACCAGGTCCTGCTCCAGATCTTCTCGGGCATCCGCACCGTGAAGGCCTTCGCGTCCGAGGACCTGCGCGCCCGCGAGTTCCGGGCCACGGACGAGGGCGTGACGGCCCGCGCGCTGAAGGTCCAGCGCGCCAAGTCGACCGCCGACGCCCTCATCACCCTGCTCAACAACCTGCTGGCCGTCGGGCTGGTCGTGGGCGGCGGCTGGCTGTACCTGCAGGGCGCGCTGCCGGTGGAGCCCGCGGTGCTGATCGTCTACCTGATCCTGATGACGAACATGTACCAGCCGGTCAAGGCGCTGGTGAAGCGCTTCAACCAGATGCAGGACTCCATGGCCAGCGTGGAACGCACGACCGATTGGCTGAACCTGCCGGTGGGGACGCCCGACGCCCCCGACGCGGTCCCGTTTCCGGGCGTGCGTCGCGCGGTGCGCTTCGAGGGCGTGGGCTTTGCCTACCACCCGGGCCAGCCGGTGCTCCAGGACGTGAGCTTCGAGATCCCGCGCGGGGCGACGGTGGCGCTGGTCGGCCCGTCGGGGGGCGGCAAGAGCACGTTGTGCGACCTGCTCATGCGCTTCTACGACCCCACCGAGGGCCGCATCGGCGTGGACGACGTCGACCTCAAGCGCGTGCAGCGCGCCTCGTTGCTGCGGCACAGCGCGATCGTGACGCAGACGCCCTTCCTCTTCCACGCCTCGATCCGCGACAACATCCGCCAGGGTCGCCTGGACGCGACCGACGAGGAGGTTGAGGCGGCGGCCCGCGCCGCCTTCATCCACGACCACATCGTGGGCCTGCCGGACGGCTACGACACCGAGGTCGGCGAGGCCGGCGTCCGCCTCTCCGGCGGGCAGCGCCAGCGGATCACGATCGCCCGCGCCCTGCTGCGCGACCCCGAGATCCTGATCCTGGACGAAGCGACGGCGAGCCTGGACACCGCCAGCGAGCAGGCCGTGCAGCAGGCGCTCGAACGCCTGCGGGCGGGCCGCACGACCCTCGTCGTCGCCCACCGCCTTTCCACGGTGCGCAGCGCCGACCTGCTCCTCGTGCTGGACGGCGGGCGCATCGTGGAGCGCGGCACGCACGAGGCGCTGATCGCCCAGGCGGGCCTCTATGCCTCCCTCGTGCGCATGCAGGACGTCTCGGCGCGGGAGCCGTAGGGGGCCCGCCCGGGCCGGCGTAGGATCGAGCCATGGCCACGATCTACTGCATCGGTCGCAACTACGCGGCGCACGCCCGCGAGATGGGCGCCCCGGCCGACGCCGAGGGCGAGCCGGTGGTCTTCCTCAAGCCCGAGGCGGCCCGCCTGGAGCCGCCCGGCCCGATCCGCCTGCCCCCGGACGCCGGCGCGATCCACCACGAGGCCGAACTGGTCGTGCGCGTGGGCGCCGGCGCCGTCGCCGAGGCGCTCGCGCTGGGGCTGGACCTCACCGACCGGCCGCGCCAGGCCGCGGCCCGCGCCGCGGGCCTGCCCTGGGCGCGCGCCAAGGGCTTTCGGGGCTCGGCGCCCCTGGGCCCCTTCGTGCCCGCGGCCGACGTGGGCCCCCTCGACCAACTGACCTTCACCCTCGCGGTCAACGGCGCGGTCCGCCAGCACGGCCACGCCGCCCGCATGCTCCATTCCGTCCCGCGCCTCCTTGCCTACCTGGACGAGGTCTTCGGCCTGCGGCCCGGCGACCTCGTCTACACCGGCACACCCGAAGGCGTCGGCCCGCTTGCGTTGGGCGACCGGCTGGTGCTGGCGCTCGCCGGCGTTGCGGCGGCGGGCTCGCGATGGGAGGTCGCGTGACGCCTTTTGGCCCCGACCCGCGCCGGGCGTGCGAACCGATCGAGGTGCCCGGCTCCGACGGCCGGCGGGTGCGCGCCGACGTGCACGGGCCCGCCGGCGCGCCGACGGTGATCGTCGCGCACGGCTTCAAGGGCTTTCGCGCCTGGGGCTTCTTCCCCTGGCTGTGCGATCGCCTCGCCGCCGAGGGCTTTCGGGCCGTGCGCCTGGACTACTCGCACAACGGCGTCCAGGACCGCGACTTCGACCGCCTGGACCTCTTCCTGCTCGACACGCCCGAACGCCACCAGGAGGACCTGCACGCGCTGGCGGCGGTCCTGCCGGGGCCGCTCGGGCTGCTCGGCCACAGCCGCGGCGGGACCGACGCCCTGCTCTTTGCCGCCGCCGAGCCGCGGGTCCAGGCCGTCGTCACGCTGGCGGCGGTCGCCTCGACGCGGGCCGAGCCGCCGGACCTGGAGGAACGCCTGCGCACGCTGGGCTACTACCCGTACGTCAACGCGCGCACCGGCCAGACCATGCCCGTGGCCCGCAGCGCCTTTGAGAGCGGCCGGCGCCTGGACCTCGAGCGCGCGGCCCGCACCCTGGCGTGCCCGGTGCTGCTCGTGCACGGCGCGGCCGACGAGAGCGTGCCCGTCGCGGACGGGCAGCGCCTGTGGGAGTGGATCCCGCGCGCCGAACGGCTCGTCCTGTCCGGCACGGGCCACACCTTTGGGGCCGGGCACCCCTTCGCCGGGCCGACGCACGGCCTCGCGCGCGCCGGGGCGGCCGCCGCCGACTTCCTGCGCCGGCACCTGCCAGGCCTCGGGCCGCCGTAGAGTGACGCGCCCGGAGGTCCTCCTCGTGCGCCGCACCCTCGTCCCCGCGTGGTTGATCCTGGTGGGCCTGGGCACGGCCCCGCCGGCGTGCCCCGAGCCCGCGGCCGCCCCCGCCGTCCACCACCTCGAGGCCCGGGTGCGCCTGGAGCCCGCGGCGCACCGGATCGAGGCCGAGGTGACCCTGCGCCCGGGGCGGGACCCGCTGCCCACCGACCCGGACGGCGCGCTGCGCTTCTGGCTCCACGGGGCCCTCGCGGTCGAGACGCCCGACCCCCGGTGGACCCTCGCGCCGGCCGAGGCCGCCCCCGGGGCGACGGCCTCGGGCGAGATGGGGCGCGGCGACGCCCTGGCGGTGCGTTCCTGGATCGCCCGGCCCGCCGCGGGCGGCCCGCCGCCCGCGGAACTTCCGCTGCGGCTGCGCGGGGTCATCGACCACCCGCTGGTCGAGGAGGAGCAGGAGTACGCCCGCTCCTTTTCGCGCACGCCGGGCACCATCTCCGAGGCGGGTGTCTTCCTCGCGGGGGCCACCTGGTGGCTGCCCACGCTCCCGGGGAGCCTTTGCACCTTCACGCTGGAGGTGGACCTGCCCGCGGGGTGGGACGCCGTGAGCCAGGGCGCGCGCGGCCCGCCCCGCGACGCCGGCGGCCGGCGCGTGGCGACCTGGACCTGTCCGCACCCGATGGAAGAGGTCTACCTCGTCGCCAACCGCTACACCCTCACGGAGCGCGCCTTCGGCCGGGTGCAGGCGCAGGCCTGGCTGCGCGCGCCGGACGCCGAACTCGCGGGCCGCTACCTCGAAGTCACCGGCCAGTACCTGGACCTGTACGGCCGCCTGATCGGCCCCTACCCCTTCGAGAAGTTCGCGCTGGTCGAGAACTTCTGGGAGACCGGGTACGGGATGCCCTCCTTCACGCTGCTCGGGCCGCAGGTCATCCGGCTCCCGTTCATCCTGCACTCCTCCTACCCCCACGAGATCCTGCACAACTGGTGGGGCAACTCCGTGTACGTCGACTACGCGGGCGGCAACTGGTGCGAGGGCCTGACGGCCTACCTCGCCGACCACCTCGTGCGCGAGGGCCAGGGCCGCGGCGAGGACTACCGCCGGGACGCCCTGAAGGGCTACCGGGCCTACGTCGGCGAAGGCAAGGACTTCCCCCTCGCCGCGTTCCGTTCGCGCCACTCCTCCGCCACGCAGGCGGTGGGGTACGGCAAGTCGCTGATGCTGTTCCACATGCTGCGCCGACGCCTGGGCGACGCGCGCTTCGTCGCGGGCCTGCGCGCCTGCTACCGCGACCTGCGCTTTCGCCGCGCCGCCTTCGCCGACCTGGCGAACGCCTTCGGGCGCGCCAGCGGGGAGGACCTCGGCGCCTTCTTCCGCCAGTGGGTCGAGCGGCCGGGCGCCCCGGCCCTCGCGGTAAGGGTGACGAGCCCCACCGGACCGGTGCTGGAACTCGAACTCACCCAGCGCCAGGCCGAGGAGCCCTTCGACCTCGAGGTGCCCCTTGCGATCACGCTCGAGGGCCGCGCAACGGCCGAGTGGCGGACCGTGCGCCTGTCCGGGCGCCGGGGCCACGCGCGCCTTGCGTTCGACGCGCCCGTGCGGCGCGTGGACGTGGATCCCGCGTTCGACCTCTTCCGCCGGCTCGACCGGGCCGAGATCCCGACGACCTTCAGCGAACTGTTCGGCGCCGCGGAGGTGACGCTGGTCGTGCCGCCGGCGACCGCACCCGGCGCCGCCGCCTGGCACGCCGTCGCGCAGGCCTGGGCGCGCGGGGGCGGCGGCGGCGTGGAGGTGGTGGCCGCCGACCGGATCGCGGCGCTGCCCGCCGCACGCAGCGTCTGGATCCTGGGCCAGGACAACCCCTTCGCGGCGGCGGCCCGGTCCGCGCTGCGCGAGGCGGGGGCGACCTTCGACGGGGAGCGCCTCGTCGTCGGGGACGAGTCCTTTGCCCTCGCCGGCCGCGCGCTCGCCTTCGCGCTCCCGCACCCCGCCGACCCCGAACGGGCCCTGGGGTGGGTGCTCGGCACGGTGGCCGACGCGCTGCCCGGGCTCGCACGCAAGCTCCCGCACTACGGCCGGTACTCCTGGCTCGCCTTCGAGGGCGCCGAGCCGGCCAACGTGGGCAAGGGCCACTGGGAGGCGCACGGGTCGCCGCTGGTCGCGGCGCCCACCGACGCCGCGGGGCCGCTGGCCCCGCGCGGGGCGCTGCCCGCGCGCGAGCCGCTGGCGCGGCTCACGCCGCCCTTCGAGGCCGAGCGGCTGATGGCGCACGTGCGCTGGCTCGCCGACGACGCCCGCGAGGGCCGGGGCGTGGGCACCGCGGGCCTGGAAGCGAGCGCCGAGTACGTCGCGCGCGCGCTGGCCGAGGCCGGGCTCGAGCCCGGCGGGCCGGAGGGCGCCTGGTTCCAGCCCTTCGAGTTGCCCGTGGGGCCCGCCGGCCGGCCCGTGACGTTGCGCAACGTGGTCGGCGTGCTCCGCGGCACGCGCCCGGACTGGGCGGGGCAGTCCGTGGTCGTCGGGGCGCACTACGACCACCTCGGCCGGGGCTGGCCCGACGCCCACGCCGAGCACCGGGGCGAGGTCCACAACGGCGCGGACGACAACGCCTCGGGCGTCGCGGTGCTGCTGGAACTGGCGCGCGTGCTCGCCCGCGGCGGACCTCCCGCGCGCACGATCGAGTTCGTGGCCTTCTCGGGCGAGGAAGCGGGGCGGGTCGGGTCCCGGGCCTGGCTGGACGGGGCGTTGGCCCGCCGGGCGACGGCGATGATCAACCTGGACGGCGTCGGCCGGCTCGGCCGCGGCAAGGTCCTGCTGCTCGGCGCGGGGACGGCCCGCGAGTGGCCGCACATCGCCATGGGCGTGAGCCACGTCACGGGCGTCGAGTCGGCCTGCGTCGCCGACGACCCCGGGGGCAGCGACCAGGCCTCGTTTCACGCCGCGGGCATCCCGGCGGTGCAGGTGTTCACCGGGGCCCACCCCGACTACCACCGCCCGAGCGACGACGTGGAGCGGATCGACGCGGAGGGGCTGGTCAAGGTGGCCACCTTCGTGCGCGAGTGCCTGCTCTACCTGGCGGGGCGGGAGGCGCCGCTCCGCGCGACGTTCGCGGGGGCCGGGGCGCCGGGCGGGGCCCCCGCGCCGGACGCGCCCGGTCCGAGCCGCCGGGTGAGCCTGGGCACCGTGCCGGACTTCGCGCACCCCGGCCCGGGCGTCCGGGTGGCCGACGTCGTGCCCGGCAGCCCGGCCGAGGCCGCCGGCCTGCGCGCCGGCGACGTCCTGCTCGCCCTGGGCGGGGCGCGCCTGGAGGACCTGCGCGCCTACCAGCAGGCGCTGCTCGCGCACGCGCCCGGGGACCGCGTGCGGCTGCGCCTCGCGCGCGGGGACGCCGAACTCGAGGTCGAGGTGACGCTGGCGGAGCGCTGATCGGGCGGATCAGAGGAAGGGCGGGCGGTCCACCGGCGCGCCGCAGAAGAGGCACGCCCAGTGCCGCGGGCTGACCATCCGGCGGCAGCCGGGGCAGGGCGTGGCCTTGCGCTGGACCTTGCCGTCCCGCCGGCCGTCCTCGAGGTCGAGCGCCTCCATCCGGTCCAGGAGTTCCTTCTCGGTGATTCCCAGGCGCGAGTGGGCGAGGTCCCACAGCGCCTGGCAGGCCAGGGAGAGGCGCTCCACGCGCCGCCGCAGTTCCTCCACCGCGCGCAGGGCGGTGCGGGAGCCGGCCAGGGCGCCGGCGCCGTCGGGGGGAGGCGCCGGCGCGGGATCGGGGGAGGGAAGGAGCAGGAAGGGGAGCAGGCGCAGCGGGTCCACGCCGGGCATCGTAGCATCGGCGCATGGCGCGCCGCCCCGCCCGACCCCGCCCCACCCCGCCGCGCGCGCCCGGTCCGCCGCTGGTGCGCTTCCTGTCCAAGTGCAACGTGGCCCCCCGGGGCGAGGCCCGGGCGCTGGTCCAGCAGGGCCGGGTCACGATCAACGGGCAGGTGTGCCGGGAAGGGGCGGTGCGCGTGGACCCCCGCCGCGACGAGGTCGCGGTGGACGGTCGGCCCGCGCGCCTGCCCGACCCGCGGGCCCTGGTCTGGATCGCGCTCAACAAGCCCCGCGGCGTGGTGACGACCACCCAGGACCCGGAGGGCCGCCGCACGGTGATGGACCTGCTGCCGGCGACCCGGGCCCCCGGCCTGGCGCCCGTGGGCCGGCTCGACCAGGCCAGCGCCGGGCTGCTGCTGCTCACCAACGACTCCGGGGCCGCCGCGCGCCTCCTGGATCCGCGCCAGCACGTGCCGCGCACCTACCGGGTCAAGGTGCGGGGCCACCCGACGCCGGCCACCCTGGAGGCCTGGCGGCGCACGACCCAGGTGGTGGACGGGCTCGCCCTGGGTCCGATGGGCGCGGTGGTGGAGCGCGAGGGTCCCGTGTCGACCTGGCTCAAGGTCACGCTGCTCGAGGGCAAGAACCGCCAGATCCGGCGCCGGTGCGCCGCCGCCGGCCACCCCGTGGAGCAGTTGATCCGCGTGGCCATCGGCCCGGTGCGCCTGGGCGGGCTCGAGCCGGGCCGCTCGCGCCGCCTCACCCGCGAGGAGGTGCAGCGGCTCGCCAAGGCCCTGCGCCCGGCGGCCGGCCCCCCCCGGCGCCGGGGTCAACCCTCGAGCAGGGCCTCCAGCGCGCGGGCGCCCGACGCCGGGTCGTAGGCGTCTTCGGCGTGCCGCCGGGCCGCCTCGCCCAGCGTGCGGCGGGCGTCGCCCAGCGCGAGGAAGCCCGCGAGGCCTTCGGCCAGGGCCGCCGCGTCCTCCCGCACGACCCGCCCGACCGCCGGCGGCACGAGTTCGGGCAGCAGCCCGCGGTCGAACACGAGGCTCGGCACCCCCAGCGCCTGGCCCTCGCGCAACGCGCGGCAGGTCGGATCGCTGCCGGGGACGAGCAGGAGTTGGACGTCCAGGGCGGCGAGCGTGCTCGCGTAGGCTTCGCCCTCGAGGTACCCGGTGAAGGTCACGCGGGACCCGAGCCCGCGCGCGCCCACCGGGGCGTACGCGACCTCCTGCGCGTGGGTGCCGCGCCCGATCACGAGCAGGTGGAGCGGCGCCGGCCCGAGGCGCTCCAACGCCTCCCAGAGCACCTCGAAGCGCCGGTGGCGCTGGAGCCGCGCCACGATCCCGGCCAGCAGGACGCCGGGCGCCACGCCCAGGCGGGCCCGCACGAGCGCCGGCGGATCGGCGACGCGGGCGCGCAGCGCGGCGGCGGCGAGGGGCGGGCCCACCCGCCGCAGCCGCGGCGCGGGGACGCCCAGCGCGCGCAGCCGGGCCTCGGCGGCGCGGCCGAAGACGAGCACGCCGCGACTCTGCGCGAGCGCCCGGCGCTCGCGCCCGGGCAGGCGCTCGCTCCCGTCCCCGAAGCCCAGCCGCACGACGGGCCGTCCGCCGGCGGCCCCCACCGCGAGGTGGTGGTCGTTGCGCAGCGTGGCCACCACCGCGTCCACGCCCGCGGCGGCGATCCAACGCCCCAGCGCGCGCCGGTCGCGCCAGTTGGCCAGCGGGGCGGCGTGCTTGCCGAGCCGCGCCCCCGTGTCGACCACCGGCAGGCCGCGCGCCACGGCCTCCGGGGCGACCCCCTGCACGCGACCCGGCGGCGCGCGCCCGACGGCCACGCGGACCGCGTGCCCGCGCGCGGCCATCGCCGCCGCCAGGTCCAGGCTCGGCTCGACGGGCCCGGTGCGCTTCCAGTTGGAGAGGGTCCAGAGCAGGCGCATGGATCCGGGGCCCCTATTCGATGGGGTCGTCTACGACCACGACCTTGCGGGCCAGGAGGGCGGCCACGCGCCGCGCGACGCGGCGTTCGTCGGGCCCGGGCGGCGCGGCCCGGGCGTAGGCCCGGTAGAAGCGCAGGCGCTCGGTGCGCGAGGCGACCACCGGGAGCGAGGCGGCGAGCTGGGCCAGGTTCTTGAGGCGTCGGCGCACCGCCACGGGGCCGTCGAAGAAGCGGCAGCGGTCGGTGTCGATCAGGCAGAAGCGCGGCCCCCCCGGGCCCTGCGCCACGCGCACGTTCACGGCCTTGAGGTCGCCGTGGTAGACGCCGCGGGCGTGCAGGTCCGCGAGCCAGGCGGCCAGCGCCCGGGCAAGCCGGCGTCCGGCCCCGCGCGGGTCCTGCGCGAACGCGGTGCGCACGCGGGCGTCCAGGCGCTCCAGGGCCGACAGGTCCTCGTAGAGCGTGAGCACCCGCCCGCCCCCCACCAGGAAGGCCAGCGGGCGGGCGGTGGGCACCTCGAGCACGCCGAGCAGGTGTGCGTGGCGGTAGCCGGCGGCGTGGCGCCCGGGCCACAGCCGGGTGCGCAGGGCCGAGCGGCGGTCGGGCGCGATCGTCTCCTTCACCACCGCGTCGCCGTGGGCCGTCACGAGCGACTTGCGCCCGCGCTTGCGGACCCGCGCGTCGTGCCGCGCGAGCGCCTCGTCGTGCGCCTGCACCAGCGCCGCCAGGCGCGCGGGGGAAAGCGCCCGGGCCCGGGCCCCGCGCCAGGGCCCGACCGCGCGCGTGTAGCGGCTGCTCTCCCCGAGGCAGCGCCGGGCGCGGCTGCGCCGCCAGCGCCGCTCCAGGCGCGCCTCGGCGCGCGCCACCCGG
Source organism: Planctomycetota bacterium (assembly GCA_026647295.1). Classification (GTDB taxonomy): domain Bacteria; phylum Planctomycetota; class PLA2; order PLA2; family JAEUHO01; genus JAPKHB01. The sequence goes on from JAPKHB010000096.1 coordinate 10,212, forward strand.
GCGCCCCAGCGCGCCGGCGCGCCGGCGCCGCCGTAGGCGGCGAGCCACGCCGCGCGCTCGGGCGGCGCGAGTTCGCGCGCGAGGGAGTGGAGCCAGCGGGCCACGGCCTGGGCCCGGGCCCGCGCCCCGACGCGGCGCCCGCGCCGGTGCCGGTGCAGGTCGGTGATCCAGAGGTCGTCCGCGCCCGCGGGACCGAGGGCCACCAGGACGTTGCCGGCGTGCAGGTCGCGGTGGTCGAAGCCCGCCGCGTGCAGCGCGCCGACCAGGGCCGCGGAGCGTTCGAGCAGCGTGGCGCGCCGGGCGGGGTCCGCCCCGGCCAGGGCCGCGCGGAAGCCCTGCGCTCCCTCCACGAAGCGTGCGGCGTAGAACCCTTCCCAGGGCGCGTCGGCGGCCTCGCGTTCGCCGTAGGCGAGCGGCTCGGGCACGGGGAGGCGGGCGCCTTCGAGCGCGCGCGCCGCCTCCCATTCGCGCCGCGCGCGGCT
>JAPKHB010000960.1 GCA_026647295.1 Planctomycetota bacterium
TGGCGGCGGTGATGTCGAAGCCGGTCTCGCGCGGGATGCCCTCGGTGCGGCCGCCGAGGCCGATCACGATGTCGCGCAGCGCGCGGTCGTTCATGTCCACGACGCGCTTCCAGGTGACGCGGCGCGAGTCGAGGCCGGCGGCGTTGCCGCTGTGCAGGTGGTTGTCCACCAGAGCGGCGAGCAGGTTGTGCGCGGCCGAGACGGCGTGGAAGTCGCCGTTGAAGTGCATGTTGATGTCGAGCGCGGGCAGCACCTCGGACGCGCCGCCGCCGGCGCCGCCGCCCTTCATGCCGAACACGGGCCCGAGGCTGGGCTCGCGGAGCGCCGCGGCGCTGCGCACGCCGATCCGGGCCAGGCCCTGCACGAGGCCGATCGTGGTCGTGGTCTTGCCCTCGCCGGCGGGCGTGGGGGTGATCGCCGACACCAGGATGAGACGGGGCTCTCCCGGCCGCCGGCGCGGTCCGTCCAGGATCGCCGGGTCCAGCTTGGCGACGTCCCAGCCGAT
>JAPKHB010000961.1 GCA_026647295.1 Planctomycetota bacterium
TCGGGCTGCGAGGCACCGGCTCGGGCGGCGGCGGCGACGGGCCCGGCACGCTCTTCGGCGCCGGCAACCTCGGCACGGGCGTCGGCGCGGGGCGCGGCGCGGGCGGCTCCTCCTCCTCGTCCTTCGCGAAACCCTCGATCGGCCTGTCGAAGGGCATCCGGACGGCCACGAGGCGCCCGTCCTCGAGCGCGCGGCGCACGGTCCAGTGGAGCCACCCGCTGTCCTCCGGCGCGCCGCTCCCGGGGAAAGTCTCTTCCAGGGACAGGCAGATCTCCGCCAGCGTGCGGTCGTCCGCCCCCCAGCCCCGGGGGAACCAGCTGCTCACCCGGGCAGCGGCGGCGGCGGGGGCGAGCGCCTCGGCGCCCGGGGGCAGCGCCTCGGCGCTGCCCCACGCGCTCCGCCTCACCAGCCAGATGGCCTCGCGCAGATCGATCGGCCACCTGTCGCCCAGCGCCATGGCAGGATCTCCTTCGGCTCGCGCATGCGTTGCTGCCCCAGGCGGATC
>JAPKHB010000962.1 GCA_026647295.1 Planctomycetota bacterium
GTGGGCGATCGCGCGCACGCCGTCGAGCGGCAACCGGCGCCACGCGACGCTGCGCTCGGGGCCGAGCATCGGGTTGAGCGGCGTCGGCGGCGCGGTGTACGGCGTCGCGGTCCGCCCGGGATCGCGGTCGCGGGCCGCGAGCGCGAGCCGGCCGAGCCAGCCGCCGAGCTCGGCGGCCGCGCGCACGCCGGCGGTGACGCCGGGCCGGGCCGCGGACGGCGAGCGCGGCCGCCGTGCTCGACCTCGAGGGCGACGGCGACCTCGACGTCGTGCTCGTCTCGGCCGACGGCCCGCCGACCGTGCTCGTCAACGCGACCCCGCCGGCGCGCCGCGGCCTCGTCCTCGATGGCCTCCTGGAACAGGGAGACGCGCGAGGGCAGCGTGCCGCTGACGTCCGGCCCCAGGTCCACGTCGGCCACGCCCTCAAAGAGCCCGAGCAGATCGTCCGTCTCCGGATCCATGCCCTGCTCCCGGATCTGCGCGTCCGTGGCGTGCGGACGGACCT
>JAPKHB010000963.1 GCA_026647295.1 Planctomycetota bacterium
CCTGCCGGCGGCGGCCGGCGGGGGGACGCTTTGGGACCTCGACCTTGGGCTGCCGCTGGCGGACCTCGTCCTCTTGCCCCACCGTCGGCGCGTCTCGCTGCTCGCCTACCGCGCGCTGGAGTTGGACGCGGCCGAGGCCGTGCTCGCGCTGGCCACCCGGGTGGAGCACGCCTGGGTCGACGCGGTGGCCGCCGGGCAGCGGCGCCGCGTGGCGGGGCTCGTCGCCGAACTGACCGGGGCCGGCGCCGAACTGGCCCGGCGGATGCGCGCGGCCGGCAACCTGGACGAACTGCGCGTGGCGCGCGAGGAGGCGCTTTGCGCCGAAGCGCTGGTGCGCGCCGACCGCGCCGAGGCGCTGGAGGTGGAGGCCCGCGCGCGCCTGGGGCTCCTGCTCGGCGGCCCGGACGGCGCGGCGGAGGTCGCGCTGCCCGAGGCGCTGCCCGAACTGCCGGCGGCCGACCCGGACGCCACGGGGCTCGCCTCCGGGGCGCTCACGCGGCGCCT
>JAPKHB010000964.1 GCA_026647295.1 Planctomycetota bacterium
AACTCGATGCGCTGGTCGCGGTACTGCGTCAGCGCGTTTGAATAGGTACGCACCAGCAGGGTGCGGAAGGCATCGGTCAGCCTGGTCTGTTGCTCGGCGCTGGCCTGGCGCCAGTCGCGCCCGACCGCGAGCATGGTCATGCGGCGGAAGTCGAAGTGCGGCAGCACCTTGGCGTCGACCAGCGCGATCACGCGCTGGGTGTCGCCGGCCTGGATCGCCTTGTCGGCGCGCACGATCTCGAGCACTTCGGTGGTGACGTCGCGCACGAGCACATCGGGCGCCTTGTCGGCGCTGGCCGTCGCGGGCAGCGCGGCGCCGAGCAGCAGCGCGAGGACGAGGATTCGTTTCACGGTCGGTCTCCGATCGCGGGACGCGGGCCCGGGCGGCCCGTGGACACGCATGACGTTAGCCGCCGGGCGCGCCCCGCATCAACCGGCGGAGTGCGCGCCGCGGCCCGCGGGCGCGGCCTCGCGGAAGGCCGCGCTCACGCGCGTGCCCCTTCCC
>JAPKHB010000965.1 GCA_026647295.1 Planctomycetota bacterium
GTCTGGGCAAACTGGTCCAGCTTGCCGTGCAGTCGCTTGATCTGCCAGCCGTCGGCGATCTGCTGGGCTCGTGTCCAATTCGCAATTTCGACAAACGCGTTGTCGACGAGTTTATAGCTGATCTTCTGCTTGCGCAGCCGGGCGGCCAGCCAATTGTGGCCGTTGAAGTAGATCTGCAGCCGGCAGGGCAGCCACCTCGGCACCCGTACGTAGCACAGCCCCAACTCATCGTCGACGAAATAGAAGTAGTAGTGCAGACACTTGCCGTCGTCCGGCCGCAGGTACGTCTTGCCGCTCTGCTTGTCGTGCCAGGGCTTGTAGGTCGAGCACCGCTCCATCGCCGAGAAGATGCACACCAACCCGGGCTGCTCCCCGCGCAGGGCGAGAATCTCCTTCACCCGGTCTTCCTTCCGCACATTGCGCTTGCGCAGAAACTCAATCTCGATCCCGTGGGCCGCCGCCAGCCGCTCGGCGTTCTCGCGCAATTGATCTCGAAACGGTTCA
>JAPKHB010000966.1 GCA_026647295.1 Planctomycetota bacterium
GGGGGTGACGCCGATGCCGCCGGCGACCCAGATCTGGCGCGCCTTGTGATCCTGGCGGCCGAGCACGAAGCGGCCGTAAGGGCCTTCGACGGTGACCGCCTGGCCGACCGCGACGCGGCTGGCGAGCTGGCGGGTGTAGTCGCCCAGGGCCTTGATCTGAAAGGTGAGGCTACGGTCGCCGTGGTCTGCGCTGGCGATGGTGAAGGGGTGCGAGCCTTCGAAGCGCTCGAGGCCGACGAAGGCGAACTGCCCGGCTTCGTGCCCCGGCCAGCGGTCCTTGAAGCGGATCGCCACCTTGAGCACGCGGTTGTCGGGGAAGCTCACCAGCTCCTCGATCTCGCCCACCGCCTTGCGCCGATGGCCGACGCGGCCCGCCAGCGAGACCACGGCGGCGACGCTGCCGCCGGCCATCAGCACGGCGAGCACGATGCCCATCGGCTGCGCCCAGTAGGCAAAGGGCGTCAGCAGCACCGAGTGAAAGACCAGCGCCAGGTAGGCGACGGC
>JAPKHB010000967.1 GCA_026647295.1 Planctomycetota bacterium
CTCGGCGCCAGCGTGGATGCGACGGACGCCGACGGCTACACGCCGCTGCACTGGGCCTCGGTGAACGGCTACCAGAAGGTCGGCGAGGTGCTCGTGCGCCGCCAGGCCGAGGTCAATGCCACGAGCAACGCCGGCATCACGCCGCTGCTGCAGGCCGCGGCGCGCGGCCACCTGGGCGTCGTGCGCCTGCTGCTCGACCGCAAGGCCAAGGTCAATCTCGCCGCCACGGACGGTTCGACGGCCCTGCTCAAGGCGGTCGCCAACGGACACTGGGAGATCGTCAACACGCTGCTCGACGCCGGCGCCTCCACGCAGGCGACGATGAAGAACGGCACCACCCTGGTCGATATCGCCGCGCGCTCCAAGGACGAGCGCATCCGCGAGCGCATCTCCATCGCCGCGCGCATGGAGGCCCGCGGCGACGCCCCGATCCAGCGCGACGAGCCACCGCCGCTCACCGGCACGATCTACTGAAGGCGGCACGGTAAACGCATGGCGGGGATC
>JAPKHB010000968.1 GCA_026647295.1 Planctomycetota bacterium
GATGACGTCGTGCGACTGGATGCGCTGGATCTCCTCCAGCACGGTGCGCGGGGAGTTTCCGAGGCCGGCGCGCTGCTGCCACCTCTCGAGGCACTTCCACAGCACGAAGGCGAGAAAGCAGACCAGGATATGGGCCTGGACGCGATCGGCGCGCTGGTGCCAGATCGGGCGCACGCGCAGCTGATCCTTCTGGATGCGGAAGGCGGCCTCGGCTTGGGTGAGCTGGATGTAGGCCTTCCAGAGCTGCTCGTCGCTCCAATCGACGATGTTCGAACGCAGCAGGTAGGCGCCTTCGGACAGCGCCGCCCAGTCGTCGAAGGAGGCGTTGCCTTCGACCTGCAGGCGGAAGCCCGCCGGGCAGGGGTCGTCCTCCAGGCGGATATCGAAGCGTGCGGCGGCGCGCTGGTTGCGCTGCAGGAGGCGGCCGATCTGCCGGTTCACCTGCGTGCGATCGAGGCGCCGGCGCGAGCGGGCAATGCGGGCGGCCAAGCGGCCGAGGGCAG
>JAPKHB010000969.1 GCA_026647295.1 Planctomycetota bacterium
GAGTTTCTCGGAGGCCGCGCGTGAAAACGGCGCCTCGCGCGTGCTGGCAGGCATTCACTTCACCTCTGCGGTCAACGCCGGCTATGTTCAAGGCGAGCAGATTGGAGCATGGGTCTTTGCGCATGCCTTGCGGCCGGCGCGCACGGCGCCGGGCCGCGCTGGTGCCACGACTTCGTTGCAGTAGAGCACAGCAACGCAGTGCCAGCAAGCGAGCGCTGCACTGCCGAGATCTCGTCTCGGCAGTGCAGCGTTATTTGCATTGATCCAAGCAAGGAGATCATCATGGCGATTCGTCGGGCCGCAGCGATCTGGCCGGCTCCCCGGTACGCGGCAAAAACGATCAGAAAACGGAAATTGCTGGCGGCCGCCGCGCGCCGGAGCAATCCGGCAAGCGCATGGCATGCAGTCGCGAAAACGACAGCGGCAGGATCATTTTTGCACAATGACAAGCATTCTGTGGGAAACAAGCCCGACCTCTCAAAGCCGGATTGGCTGCTGCAGAC
>JAPKHB010000097.1 GCA_026647295.1 Planctomycetota bacterium
TTCGGCGGTTATGCCCACTGCGATCCGTACCAATTCGTGCGGGAGATGGCGCGGGTCAGCCGCGAGCTGGGCGCCACGCTGATCGAGGATGCGACGGTCCTGCGGCGGCCCCCGGACCACGCGAGGACGCCGAGCCGGAGGAGGGGCTCGCGGATGCCTGGGCGCCGCGGCCCGACCCATCGGAACCCATGCCCGCGCCGGCGTTCGCGGCCCCGCCGCTGGCCCCGGAGTGGGAGCCGCCGCCCCCGGAGCCCGCACTGGAACCCGTCGCGCCGCCGCCGGCGCTGCCCATGGTGGTAGCCAACCGCCGGCACCGCCCGGCGCGGATTTCGCCCCCGGCCCCGCCCACCGCCCCGGCCCCGACGCCGCCTGCCGCCCCGCCGCCTCCTGCGCCCGCCCCCATCGCCGCCGCGACCCCCGGCGAGCGCGTGCGGGTGCTCTACGCCCCCGACCCCCGGCGCTTCTACCCACCGCAGGGCCGCCGCGAGGGCTGGCAGGGCGAGACGCTGCTCGCCCTCGAGGTCGACGCCGAAGGCACGGTCGCCGCGAGCCGGGTCCTGCGCAGCAGCGGCCACCCCGAACTGGATGCGGCGGCGCAGCGCTACGCCGCCGCGATGCGCTTCAGCCCCGGCGCCGGCGGCCGAAGCCTGCGCCTCCCCGTGCGCTTCGAACTCTCCGGGGGCTGAACGAACGCCCCCACCCCTTTCCTGCCCCCGCAACCCGGAGTTCCCGTGACGCGTCTGCCCCCCGCCTCCTCCTCGTGCCCTGCGCCTCCTACCCCCCGACGCCGGCCCGGTCGCCGGTTCGCCTGGCGCGGCGGGCCCCTCATCCTTGGCCTGCTGCTCGCGATCCTGGGCTGGGGGGCTCCCGCGGCCACCTGCACCGCCGGCGAAGCCCCCGCGCCGCCGTCGGCCGAGGAGCCGGAGCCGCCCCGGCCCCCCCTCCTCTACGACCTTGCGCCGGTGGTCGTCCGGGGTACGCGCATCGAGGTGAGCACGCCGGCGCGCCACCGGATGCAGGAGCTCGAGGTTCCCCGGGCGGTGAGCGTGGTGACGCAGGAGCGCATCGTGCGCCGCGCCGCGGTCAACGCCCTGGACGCGCTCGACGACCAGCCGGGCGTCTGGGTGGAGAAGCGCACCGCCCACACCTCGGACCTCGTCGTGCGGGGCTTGAGCGGGGCGAACCTGCTCGCGCTCGTCGACGGAAACACCTTGAGCACGTTCTGGGGCGAGGGGGGATTCGCCGGCGACGACATGTACGGCAAGATCAACCCCGACAACGTGGCCCGGATCGAGGTCGTCCGCGGCCCGTCCAGCGTGCTCTACGGGTCCAACGCGCTCGGCGCGGTCGTGAACTTCATCACGAAGGAGTCGCCCTTCGGCTTCACCGAGTGCGGCACCCGCCTCGGGGCCACGACCCTCCTCCTGGGCGGCACCTCGCCCAGCGGGTGGCGGGTGCACCAGGAGGTCTACGGGGCCACGGAACGCCTGCGCTGGTTCGTGGGCGGGACGCGCCTGGACTACGGGCACACGGAGGACGGCGAGGGCCAGGAGCAGTCGCCGACGTCGGCCCGGGGCTGGTACGGGGACGTCGCGCTGAACTGGAAGATCTCGCCGGACGCGTACGCGAAGTTCACGGTGCAGGTCGCCGACCTCGACCCGACGCACCGCTACTACCGGCCGACGCAGAGCAACGAGAACCGGCGCATCGCCGTCGCCGGGTGGATCGACCTGCCGAACCTGGGCCGGCGCACCGCGCTGGCGGACTCGCTCCGCCTCGGCCTCTACTACCAGGACAAGCGGGACGTCCGACACTGGTACGACGCCCTCACCGGGGACGAGACGAAGTGGGGCGAGGCACGCTGGCAGACCGTGCAGGTGGACCTCCAGGCCCGCAAGGCCCTGGGCTGCCATCAGTTCACCTACGGGGTCGAGATCGAGTCCACCGACGGCGAGAGCCCCGACGACGAGCAGTTCACGATGCACCTCCCCGGGGGCGTCGTGGCCAAGGACGCGCCCGACTCGCGCTGGTCGTCCCTCGGGGCGTACCTCCAGGACGAGTGGCAGGTCGCGCCGCGGCTCACCCTGACCGGCGCGGTGCGCGTCGACCTCCTGCGCCTGGCCACGGACGTGGACGCGAAGTACACCCCCCCCGGGGGGCTTGACCCCGAGGCCGACGAGTTCACGGACACCGAGACGGCGATCGTCGGCGGGCTGCACGCGTCCTACGCCTTGAGCCCCACGACCCGGGCCTTTGGCGGCTGGACGCGGGGCTTTCGCCAGTTCGCGCCCAAGTTCGGGGTGACGCAGACCGGCTTCGGCGTCGTCGTGCCCAACCAACTCCTCACCCCCATCACGGCGGACCAGTTCGAGGTGGGCGTGAAGCACCGCGGGCGCCACTCCTCCTTCGAGGTAGTCGCGTACTGGACGCGCTTTCGCAACTTCCAGAACCTGGTGCGGGGCACCTTCGCGGGCCTGGACTGGTACGACCATGACGGCGACCTGGTCCGCGACCCCGGGGAGGACGTGTACCGCAACGTCGGCAACGGCCGGGCGGATCTGTACGGAGTCGAACTCGCCGGGAGCCTGAACCTCGCCGCACTGGATTGCCGGTGCTTCGGCGAGGCCTGGACGGTGGGCGGCTCGTTCGCCTGGAACCATGGGCAGGACGAGACCAACGACATCCCGCTCCGCCACACCCAGCCCCTGGCGGCCGCGGCGTGGCTGCGCTGGGAGCCGCCGGGCGCCCGGGGGCGACCCTGGGCGGAGGTGCTGGCGCGCTTTGCGGACCGCTTCGACCGCATCCCGCCGGATCGCCTGGCCAACGACGTGGGCTACTGGGAGGACCCGCAGGATCCCGGCTCGGGCAAGCGGCGGGACTGGGGCCTTCCGGGCTACACGGTCGTGGACCTGCGGGCGGGGGCCCGCCTGGGCGAGCGGGTGGAGGTGAGCGCGGGGGTGGGCAACCTCTTCGACAAGCTCTACCGGCCCGCCCACGCCCGCTGGGACGCCCCGGGGCGCAACTTCTCGTTCGCGATCTCCGTCACCTGGTGATCCGTCCTTCCCCCACTCCCCTGCCGGTGCGCCCCTCGGTAGCCGCCGGGATCCGAGGGGGCACGGGCTGCCCGATCCCGCGTCAAAGCGGCTCCTCGGCTTGTGCCGCGCGCCGAGACCACCCCGCGTCGCTTCGCTGCCCGCAGATCCGACCCGATCTACGTCGTCAGTCGTGCCAACCAGCTGCGGTGCAAGTCAATCAGGGGAAGCCCCGTGAGCAGCGGATTCGCCAGTTCAAACACGGCAGATGCAAGGAGATCCTCGTGTCCCGCCTCATGGCCAAGGTCTTCTCGTCCCTCAAGAAGCTCGGCCCACTCCTGCACCTGCTCATTGGGTACGCTCCCATCCACCGCACGGGCCAGCATGTCGCGGATGTCAGCCCTACCGATCAGCACGAGGGGAGTTGGTGAGTCGAAGGGAATGCCCGCGAGCAGTTGCACCAACACCCTCGGGCTGCACTCCCCCCGCACGAGCGCACGCAACACCGCCAGCCTGTCAGGGTCTGACGCCATCACTTCTCCTCACCGGGCCACCTTGCACCGCTCGTTCGACTTCTCGTCTCCAGGGCTTCAAAAGAGGCTACGCGGCGGTCACCTGGAGCGCCACCCACACCGCCGGCGGAGGCCCCCGCCGCGGACCCGCCTTGCGCTCCTGCTCGTTCCGCCCCGTCGCCCGGCTGCCGGGCCGGCTACGGGACGCCACCGCCATGCCCTGCTGGTACGCCCCAGGCGCAATGGGTCTTCTGGAGGTCCATGGGCCGTGCCCGACGGCCGGAGGCTAGGGCCCTCAACAGTCGGCAGCGCCGGGGCGCGGGGGAAGCGTGATGTCGCGGCGGGCTCCGGTGGCGGTCGGGCGGGAGCCGGGAAGGGAGGGGACGGCGAGCGAGCGGGGCCGGGCCCGGGGCTCGGGGCGCGGGGCGGAGACCGGCCGCGCCGGGGGGAGCGTCGCGATGGGACGCCCGGGCGGCGGTGCGACCACGATGGGAACGGGCGCGGCGGGGCGGACCTCCGGGCCCGGCAGGCCGGCGGCGACCGGCCCCAGCGCGCGGGGCGGGAGCGACCGGGCCGGGGGGGCGACCGGCGCGGGGGCAGGGCGGCTTGGAACCGGGACGACAACCGGCGCCGGCGCGGGCGCGGATACGCGGGCCCTGGCAGGAACCGCCGCGGGAACGGGACCCTGCGCCGGTGGCTGCATCGGCGGCGCCGTACGGGCCGGGCGCACCTGCGGGCCCGGCAGCGGCTGGCGCCAGGGGGGGAGTTCCTCGGCGCGGGCGGGGGCGGCCAGGCAGAGGCCAAAGGTCACGACCCCGACCGCGAGCAGGGCCCCCTTCGCGAAGTGAAGGAGGCACAGGAAAGGCGTTCGCATCGAGGGTCGCCCCGGGGGGAGTGAGCTCCCCGCTGCCCGGACGAATCGGCGTCGGCGGGGTCGAACTGAACCCGTTCATCCTGCCACGACCCCGGCCCGCGTCCTCGCTTCGGTAGGCGTCGCCTTGACCCGCGCCTCCGGCGGGGCGTGGTCGGGACCGCGGGCTAGACGGCGGGACGGCCGGGCGGCTCGTCCACGGGCGCCTCCAGCGTGAGGCGGGGAACGGGGGTGAACCCGGCCCGCCCCAGGAAGCGCAGGAGCCCCCAGTCGTCCCAGGCGGCCTGGGTCTGGATGCGGGCCAGTCCGAACCCCCGCAGGTTGGTGCGGAACTGGTCGAGGAGGGCGCGCCCCACGCCTTCCCCCCGGCGCAGCGGGTCCACGCCGATCGTGTCGAGGATCGCCACCGGCTCCGGGCGCCCGAACTCCCCGAAGTACAGGCGGCCCATCAGGAAGCCCGCCAGGCCGGCGTCCACCTCGGCCCCGAGCGACACGCGCACGCGGGTGTCGGCGAGCGCTTCCTTCAGTTTGAGGGCCAGATAGTCCCGGCGGCTTCGACCGGTCAGGTGCTGGTCGATGCGCACGATCGCGTCCAGGTCCCGGGGTCCGAGCGCCCGGACCACGATGCGGTCGAACTCGCGGATGCCGTCTTCGCCGGACAGGTCGGTGCCAAGAGCCATGGGACCCTCCTGGGATCAGATGTACTGCCCGCCGTCCACGCGCAGGACCTCGCCCGTGATCCGGCGGGCGTCGTCGGAGAGCAGGAAGGCGATCGCCGCGGCCACGTCCTCGGCCTCGCTCGTCCCGCCGAGCACGGCCTCGGCCTCGGCCTGCGCGCGCACCTCGGCGGCCAGGTGGGCCGTCATGGGCGTGCGCACGAATCCGGGCGCCACCGCGTTGACGCGGATGCCGAAGGCGCCGAGCTCCCGCGCCGCGGTCTTCACCAGGCCGACCAGCCCGGCCTTGGAGGCCGCGTAGGCCGCCTGGCCGAACTTGCCGCGCAGCCCGTTGATCGAGGCGACCGCGACCACGGCCCCCCCACCCGCGGCGCGCAGGTGCGGCACGGCCGCCCGCAGCGAGAGCCACGCGCCCTTGAGGTTCACCGCCAGCGTTTCGTCCCACTCGGTTTCGGAGAGCTTCCAGAGCACCGCATCGCGGGTCACGCCGGCGCAGAGCACGAGGCCGTCGAGTCCCCCCCAGGCGGTCGTGACGGCGCGTAGCGCGCGATCCACCTCCATGGCCTGCGTCACGTCGGTGACCAGCTCGAGGCGCTCGGGCCCCGTTCCCGCCGCCGCGTCCATCCGGTCGGCCGAGGCGACCTGGTCGCCCCGGGCCAACAGCCGCTCCACCGTCGCCCGCCCGATGCCCGAGCGCCCGCCCGTGACCAGCACCCGCCGCCCGGCGCCCGGAGCGCTCACGGCGCCCCCGCGCCAAGGGACGCCGGACGGCCGGCGGCGGTGCGCGCGCGCGCCGCCAGCACCCCGTGCCGGTAGGCCCCCCACAGGGCCGCGCCGATCGCGCCGGCGAGGATGGAGCGGGGGTGGGTGTGCACCTCGAAGTGCTTGCCCTCGGCGGCCAGCGTCTCCCGGACGGCGGCGCGCAGGCCTTCGTCGGCCGCGAGCCCGCCCGTCATCAGCACGAGGCCGTCCACCTTGGCCGCGACCAGGAGCCGGACCAGCCGGCCCGCCATGGACAGGTGGATCCCCTTGAGGATGTCCGGCGTCGCGATGCCGCGCGAGACCATGTTGATCACGTCGGTCTCCGCCAGGACGGCGCAGATGCTGGAGCACTTCTCGGGGCTCTGCGCCGACCGGGACAGGGTCCCCACCTCGTCGAGCGCGATCCCGAGGTAGCGCGCGATGTTCTCGAGGAACTGGCCCGACCCCGACGCGCACTGGTTGGTCATGCGGTAGCCCAGCACCCGGGACCGCTCGTCCATCAGGATCGCCTTGGCGTGCAGCGCGCCCACGTCCAGCACCGCCCGCGCCTGCGGTTGGAGGTAGAGACCCCCCCGCGCGTGGGTCGTCATGGAGTAGAAGTGCCCGGTGCGAAACGGCACCAGTTCGCCCTCCCCGGTGGTCCCGAGGTAGGCGACGTCGCCGGCCTCGGCGCCGGCGGCCGCCAGGGCCCGCCCATACGACTCCTGGATCACCGTGCCGGGGTCCCGGCGCCGGATCCGGTCCACGCTATCGCCCCGCAGGACGGCGGCCTGCCCCGCCCCCTCCATCACGACGGTCTTGACCGTGCTGCTGCCCACGTCGATCCCGGCCACGAGCGCCATGCCCCGCCTCCTCACGCCGCCGTGACGGCCTTGTCGGCGTCGCGGCGCGCGAACAGCGCAGCGCCGATCGCGCCCGTGTAGATGGAGTCCGGCGAGATGTTGATCGTCCGCTCGCCGTAGTTCTCGCGCACGAGTTCCCGCAGCGCGTCCACGGCGGCGGGGTTGCGCGCCACCCCTCCCGTGAAGGTGAACTCGTCGTTGACGCCGCCGGAGCGGGCGAGCAGCGACATGGCCCGCAGGATCATCGCCCGGTGCAGGCCCGCCAGCACGTCCTCGCGCCGGTCCCCCAGGGTCAGGCGGTCGCGCAACTCCGCCCCCGCGAACACGGTGCACGTGCTCGAGATCCGGACCGTCCGGGACGACTGCTGCGCGAGCGGCCCCAGTTCGTGCACCCCGAGGTTCATCTCGTCGGCGATGTAGCCCAGGTACCGGCCGCAGCCGGCCGCACAGCGGTCGTTCATCTGGAACGACGTCACGATGCCCTCGGCGTCCACCTGGATCGCCTTGGTGTCCTGGCCCCCGATGTCCAGCACGGTCGCCGTGCGCGGGAACATCCAGTGCGCTCCGAGCCCGTGACAGAGGATCTCCGAGCGGATCTGCTCCTTGCGGAAGGGGAGTTTCGAGCGCCCGTAGCCGGTTCCGACCGCGCCGGCCTCTTCGAGGGCGAGCGCGGCCACGGCGCGGGTCGCCTCGCCGACCGCCCCGCGCAGGGCCTCCCCGCGCGCGGGGTCCTCGGCGATCGCCCGGTCCAGCGCCGGGAAGATGTTGGCCGAGAACGAGAGGTCGAGCGCCTGGTTCTCCACCTGGATGATCGACCGGTCGAACAGGGTCATCAGGGTGTCAAAGCGCACGCCCGCCCGGCCCAGCGACTCGGCGTGGCGCATGAAGGACGACGTGGCCGTGTCGCGGAAGAAATCCGAGCGGCGCGCGGCCTCGGCCGCGAACAGCGCGGGGACCTCGGCGTCCATCCCGGCGAGCACGGCGTCCAGCGCCGGGACGAGGTCCGCGGCGATCGCCGCGTACTTCGTTCGGGCGGCCTCCTCGCGGGCGCTCGCGGCCAGCGCCCGCTGCTGCACCTCGTGCTGCTCGCGCCGGAACTGGCGCTCGAGCGCCGCCGTCAGGTCGACCAGCGCGGCGCCCCGCAGCCCGTGGGCCTCCAGGCGCCTTGCCAGCAGGCCAAAGCGCGCGTTGATGAAGGCCTCGGATCGGGCCACCGCGCAGGCCACGTCGTAGTTGGAGCGGCTGTTGGTGATGCCGCGGCCGAGCAGCCGCTCCTCCTCGTCCAGCACCACCGCCTTCGTGGTGGTCGAACCCAGGTCGACGCCGACGAAGCACCTCATGGCCGGGACCTTTGGGCCCGGGCGGCGGCGCCCGGGGCGCAGGGCGCGGCGGGCCACGAAGGGCGCGCGCTCATCGGGCCGTCCGCGCCGGCGCGGCGCGCTTCTGCTGGACCATCTGGAAGTAGGACTCGAGCCGGTTCTTCACGTTCGCCCCCGAGAAGTAGCGGGGGTCGACGAGGTCGCTCTCGAAGAAGCCCCCGGGCACGCCGGTGCGCCGCTCGACCTCGCGCAGGATGAGGAGTTGCCCGGCGCTGAAGGAGTTGCAGCTCTTGATGGAGTTGATGAGGAAGCCGTCGGCCTGGTAGTCGCGGACCTGCCGGGCGATCATCTCGGTTCGCGACGGGAGGTTGAGGTTCGTGTAGCACCCCAGGCAGTACTCCGCCAGCGACTCGAGCGGGCGCGCGGGGTCGTGCCGGAATCCGCCGTCGTAGATGCCGCCGACCCGGGTGTAGGTGGAGGCGACCACCACGGCGCCCTCGTCCGCGAACATCTTCCACAGGTCGCGGAAGTTCGTCCAGCAGGGCGGGCCTTCGACCACCACGCGGTAGCGCTCCACGCCCATCTCGCCGTCGGGCGTGATCGGCCCCAGTCCCTGACGGCGGCGTTCCTCGACCTCCTCCCAGAGCGCCTCGTAGTAGGCCAGGGCCTCGGGCGTGCCCCGGAACGCGGTGAAGATCGGGGAGATGTAGTACACGCCGCCGAAGTAGGCGTCGATCGGGGAGGGCCGGTGCTTGGCGCTCTCCAGCACCCGGACGAACAGGTCCTCGCTGCGGGCGGAGAGTTCGAGGTGGTAGGCGAGGCGGTCCGGGTCGAAGGCCCGCCCGCTCACCGCCTCCAGGTGCGGGATCACCTTCTCCCGCAGCTGGCGCACCATGTACTCGATCATGCTCGGCGTGGGGCGGCCCTCGCCCTGGTAGGGCGTGTGGAGCATGGCGATCGGGCAGTCGTACTCCTGCTGCAGCAGCTCGAACCACTTGAGGAAGGTGAAGCACCCGGTGTAGGAGAGCAGCAGCACCGAGGGCTTGGGCAGCCGGTGGCCCGTGGGGCCGACGTTCCCGGAACGCGCCATGCCGATGTCGCACTTCACGTAGGTGCACACGTCCTCGCTGTGCCCGGACTTCTCGGCGAGCCCGATGTAGCCGGCCGACTTCTTGCGCATCGCGTTCTGCAGCGCGTTGATCTCGGGCAGCACGGGCAGGAGGTCGAAGGAGAGCAGCAACTCGGTCAGGTTCCCGGGCACGAAGGTGTACGCCGTCGGGTGCCCGTCCTCGTCGGCCCGCCCCAGCCGCTCGTAGTGGCGCGCGAGCATCGCCTTCTGGAGTTCCATGCTGCTGTCCTTGCGCACGTCCGTCGTCATGGATTGCCTTTCGGGGCCGGGCCCGCGAGGGGGGACGAGCAACGCGACCCGGCCGCCGACCCGCAAGCCGGCCCCCCGGCCGGGGCGGCGGCGGCGTCCGTAGCCAGCGCGCCGGCGCCCCACAGCTTGATCGAGTCGGAGAAGGTGCCCGCCTGCTCGCGGATCGGCTGGAACTGGCCGGTGTTCTCGGCGTACTTGAAGGCCGTGTGGGGGATCCCGGCGGCCTCGACCGCCCGCACGAGCATGGGCTGGTCGAGCAGCGCCGGGTCGCAGAAGGAGGGGGCGCAGAACAGGACCCCTTCCGCCTCCGCGCGGCGCACGCGCGCGACCAGCTCGGCCCCCTTGTCCCGCTCGCAGTACAGGAAGGCCGCCTCCCGGTGCTGGGCGATGAAGGAATCCACCAGGGCCCGCAAGGGGTCGCCCCGCACCTCGACGTCGCCCCGCAGCATCCGGGTCCCGGGCAGGAGGTCGTCGTCGACGATGTAGCACCCCGAGCGCTCGATCGTCCGGATGAGGTTGAGCGGCGGCTGCTCGCAGAACGAGCCGACCACCACGACCCGGGCGTTGTCGATGGGCGGGCGCGCGCTTTGGGCCGCGGCGTCGAGGTAGTCGTCGATCAGCGCCGTGTGCTCCTCGGGGGGCAGCAGGTTCCCGGCGCGCAGCACGCGGTACACCTCGTGCGTGGGGTGCAGCCACGGGGCGCACCGACGGGCCTCGTACAGGCGCTCGACGGCCCGGCGGTTGGCGTTGTACGTCGCGATGGAAACGGCGAGGTCGGCGTCGCTGGCCGCGCGGCCGGCGACGGCCTCGAGCCCGGCCCGCAGGTGGCGCAGCTCGCGCTCGAAGAACTCCGCGCCGATGGCGTCCAGGCTCTGGGGCATGTCGAAGTACCAGGCCGGCCGGTCGGCAAAGAGCAGCTGCCACATCCCGGACAGGTTCCGGATGACGTCGCAGATGCTCGGGAAGATCATCGCGTCCACGACGTCAAGACTGCCGTTGAGGGCCATCTCGAGCGTGCTGCGGGGGAGGTGGCAGATGTAGCTCTGGAAGTAGGCATCCCCCTTGATGATCTCGACCTCGTCCCCGCCCCCGACGACCCCGACCGGCAGCATCCCGTGGGCGTGGATGAGCTCGTGCGGGAACCACGCCGGCAGGACGCCCACGGCCTTGCGGCCCGTCCCCGCGGCCTTCCACGCGCGCACCGTGGCGTGGCGCACGTCGGTCAGCAGGCGGTCGGCCCGCTCGATGAGCGCGTCGAGCCCCGGGCCCGGGGCGGGGGACGGCGCGTCGGGGGGGCC
>JAPKHB010000970.1 GCA_026647295.1 Planctomycetota bacterium
GCGTAGATTTCAGCGACGGGCTTGAGATCAACTTCATACAGGCGCGCGGCCAGAGCGCGCAGGTCGTCGGAGGTCACGCTGCATGCCGCGTCGGAGGGCTGTTCGAGCGCCCAGCCGGCGGCAAGCAACTGCGGCATGGCCTCGCGCTTGAGGTTTTCGACGTGGCAGCGCAGCAGGAAGCGGTCAAACAGGGCGCGCAGGGCGTCGTCGTCCGGAAGCTGGTTGCTGGCGGAAAACAGGGAGAGCAGGGGGAGCCGGTGAAGCTCTGCGCCGCGGCGATACACGCGCTCGTTGAGCACGGTTGGCGGACGCCCGACTGGTCTATATGACGCCGGCGCACCAGTTCCCGCTCGGAATCACCATGAGCTTGCGCCGGCGGCTGGAGCTTTTGGAGTGGGCGCGCCAGTCCCGGGCGCTGCTCTTTGAAGATGATTATGATAGCGAGTATCGCTATACCCCGCACGGCGGCGTTCCGGCATTGCAGGGTCTCGATCGTCACGGAC
>JAPKHB010000971.1 GCA_026647295.1 Planctomycetota bacterium
TGTCGGCGCGAAGCCGTTCGAGCAGGCCGTAGCCGCCGCCTTCGGGAAAGTGCAGTTCGCTGACCATCAGGTCGACGGGCTGTGCGGAGACGATCTCTTGCGCCTGCTTGGGGCCCGGCACGGCGCTGACGTCGTGGCCGCGGCGCTTGAGCGCCATCTCGACCAGGCGCAGGAAGGCGACCTCGCTGTCGACCACCAGGATGTAGGCTTTCTCGTGGATGCCCGTGACCGTGACTTCGATGCGCGCGGCGCTTTCGTGCGCCGCCTCGGCGGCGGGCTCTTCGAGCATGGCGCGCGCCCTGCCGCGGTTGCTCAGTGAAATGCTCAACGCGCCCATCATTTCCACCAGAGCTTCATGTGCTCGGCCATCAGGGCCTCGCGCTCTGCCGGCGTCTTCGCGTTGGTCATCTTCTCGTGCATCGCCTGCATGGTCTTCATGTGCTTGTCCATCATGGCCATGTCGGGCATGCCCGCCGGTTTGCCCGTGGCCGGTGCAGGCATCG
>JAPKHB010000972.1 GCA_026647295.1 Planctomycetota bacterium
GTCTGGCCGGTCGCCGTGAGCTGCGGCGCCCCCGGGTCGACGGTGTTGTCGCCCTTCATCACCTTGGCGATGCCGAAGTCGAGGATCTTCACGAACTCGGGATCGCCGCCGCGGTTCTCGAGGTAGATGTTCTCGGGCTTGAGGTCGCGGTGGACGATGCCCTGCTTGTGCGCCTCGCCGAGCGAGCTGCACATCTGCGTCATGATCTTGAGCACGCGGCGCCAGTCGATCGGCGCCTCGGAGTGGAAGACCTGGTGCAGGCTCTTGCCCTCGAGCAGCTCCATCGCGATGTAGAGCGTGCCGTCGGGCGTCTGATCGAAGTCGTACGTGGTGATCGTGTGCGGGTCGCGCAGGTTGCAGAGCACGAGCCCCTCGCGGCGGAAGCGCGCGACCAGGTTCTCGTCGCGCGTCATCTCGGGGTGGAGGAGCTTGAGCGCGACCTTGCGGCCGGTGCCCTGCTGCACGCCCTTGTAGACCGCGCCGAACCCGCCCTCGCCGAGCTT
>JAPKHB010000973.1 GCA_026647295.1 Planctomycetota bacterium
CATGGGGAGGTGTCGCACAGCGGCGCGGGAGCGAAAGTCAGTCCCGGCGTCATTTCAACCCCGCAGTTGGGCGGCCGCCCTGCACCGGCGCAGATTTGCGGTTGACCCTCATCGGGCGCTGACCTTGCTTGGCCCTTCGCTCAACGGAAAGCCGTCGCAACAACGGCCGCCCGGGACACCCGGAGAGGTGACAGAGTGGTCGAATGTGCGTGATTGGAAATCACGTGTACTCGCAAGGGTACCGGGGGTTCGAATCCCCCCCTCTCCGCCAGCCTCCGCCGGGCCTACGGCTGGCAGGCCGACTATTGAGGCTGACTGCCGTCAGCCGGCAAAAAGGGGAATACCCTGCGGAGGCTGCCCTCCGTAGGCTTGGCGAAGGAGGGCTTTGATCACCGAGCGAACTGCAGCTCCCTAATCCCGAAATCCCCCGCTCAGGAAACAGCGTCTGCTTCTACCTCTTGCAGCCAAGACTCGTCGTGGGGTCGGAACCCTCACGCGCAAT
>JAPKHB010000974.1 GCA_026647295.1 Planctomycetota bacterium
GAAGCTGTTGTCGTGGTGTCCGCTCAGGCCGGCGGCCTGTTGCCCTCGGCTTGCAGCAGTTGGCCGGTCAAATCCACCATCGTTGCCGTGGCCGGCAAAGCGCGGCTCTGCGTCCAAATCGCTTCTGCCTGCCCGAGCAGCTCGCCGATTCTGTCGCGACGGCCGGCATGATCATGCGCCATGAGTTTGCTCATCTGTTTGTTGATGAGCAGGCTGATGAGGTACCAACCGAGCTCCTCTGCAGTAATGCGATGCGGAGTTTGCTCCGCATATCCTGCAACCAGATGCTGCGTGATCGCCAGGCGCTGGCGGGCAGTGATTTGGCCCAGACCTTCCAGGTAATAGAGGGAAGAGATCAGGTTTGCCACATCATAAGCCGGCGGGCCCAGGCGCAGGCTGTCGAGGTCGATGAGCGCCAACTCGCCTTGATGCACGAAAATATGATTGAGGCGAAAGCTGCCGTGCAGCAACACCTCGGGTTCGCGCGCGGACTTTGCTGCC
>JAPKHB010000975.1 GCA_026647295.1 Planctomycetota bacterium
GGGCAGCAGTACACGCTACAGCTCACCAAACTTTTCGATCGCGGCGTAATCAACGCTTTCAGCCGGGTCACCAACGACTACGGCCAGTGGATCCTGCCGATGGCGCTCAATACCGGCAATGACCTTGGCGACTTCGCGCAACTGGGCAACGCGACGCGCTTTCGCGAATTGCAAATAAACAAACAGGGTGATACCAAGATCTTCGATTTCTCCAAAGGCCGCGGCTGGGACGGCAGCATCAGCGGAGTGAATGCGGATTTTGATTTGGGCGCCGGCTGGACCGTCCGCGACAATCTTTCCTACACCAAGGGCGCAGCCAACACTTACGGATTCGTACCGAACGGCGGCGCGATTCGTGTGTCCGCTCTCGGACGAACAAGCCCTGTCACAACGATGAGCGGACGGCAGCTTGGCGGTTCGGATTGGATTCAGAACTATGGTCATTGGGTCGTGTTGAAGGACATTGAATCTTTCACCAACGACATCAGTCTTGCAAGAAGC
>JAPKHB010000976.1 GCA_026647295.1 Planctomycetota bacterium
GCGGTCGATCCGGTGGCTTCGATGGCTGCCGTGCGCAACGAACAGCTCGGTCGCATCGCCGGTGAAGTGCGGCGCAAGCTCGAGCAAGTCATTCAAAACGTATGAAGCTCGGCCGGGCCGCAGCGGGTCGCCGCGCCGCGGCCCGGCGGTCCAACCTGGAGGCAAGCAATGAACAAACAGATGTTGATTGACCGCTTGAATGAAGATCTGGCGGGCGAATTGGGCGCCATCATTCAGTATCTCACGTACGCCGCCAAGGCGAGCGGGCCGTTCCGGCCGCAATTGTCGCAGTTTTTTGCGGCGGAGATTGCGGATGAGCAACTGCACGCCCAATTTCTCGCCAACAAGATCGTTGCGCTCGGCGGCGAACCGACGACCACGCCGCGGCCGGTGCCGGCAGCGCATGGCAATCGCGAGATGCTGGAAGCGGTTTTGGCAGCCGAACGCCGCGCCACCAAGGATTACACCCAGCGCGCGCGTGACGCCGAAGAGTTCGGGGAC
>JAPKHB010000977.1 GCA_026647295.1 Planctomycetota bacterium
AGCGCGCTTGGCGCGCAATCAAAGTTGCGGTTGGACCGCTAATCCCTGTCGGCTAGAGTCCGAGAATGTGGACAAAGACGGGAATCGACGGCCCTCGGCGAGCGGGCGGTCGTCGCGGCCGGAGAGGCGAGAGAACATGGGCGAGGGGAGCGAGGTCGTCACGGCGGGGCTGCTGGTCATCGGCGACGAGATCCTGTCCGGGCGCACCAAGGACAAGAACATCGGGTACATCGCCGAATACCTCACGGCGATCGGGGTCGACCTGAAGGAGGTGCGAGTGGTGCCCGACGACGAAGCCGAGATCGTCGAAGCGCTCAATGCGCTGCGCCGCCGCTACAGCTACGTGTTCACGACCGGCGGCATCGGCCCGACCCACGACGACATCACGGCCGACTGTGTCGCCAAGGCCTTCGGCGTGCCGATCGACCACGATCCCCGCGCCGTCGCGATCCTGCGCGAGCGGCTCGGGGCGCGCGGCATCGAGCTCAACGAGGCGCGGCT
>JAPKHB010000978.1 GCA_026647295.1 Planctomycetota bacterium
CCTTCGAGGAGACCGGCCGGCTCCTCCCCGGGGAGCGCGCCGTCCACACCGGCAACCCGCTCCGCTCCTCGGTCCTGGCGAAGAGGAGGGATCCCGCCTCCTTCGGGCTCGACGGCTCCTCCCCGGTGCTCGCGGTGGTGGGGGGGTCGCTCGGCGCCCGGGGGCTCAACGACCGGATCGCCGCCTTCCTCCCGCGGATCGCCGCCGCCGGGGCCCAGCTGCTGTGGGTCACGGGGCCGGGGGATTCCGACCGCCTCGGGGAGGCCGCCCGCCGGGCCGGGGTCCGGGCCGCGGTCCTCCCCTTCTGCCGGGACATGGCCGCCCTCTACGGGACCGCCGACCTCCTGCTGGCCCGGGCGGGCGGGGGGACCGTGGCGGAGGTCGCCGCCCTGGGCGTGGCCGCCGTCTTCGTGCCCTACCCGCACCACGCCGACCGCCAGCAGGCCCGCAACGCCGGAGTCCTCGCCGACCGCGGCGCCGCCCGCGTGGTGGAGGAGGAGG
>JAPKHB010000979.1 GCA_026647295.1 Planctomycetota bacterium
CTACGAGCGCTGGCGCGGCGAGCCGGCGCGCGCGCTGCGGCTCGCCGACTCGCTGATGGCGTCGCTGCCCGCCGATTCGCCCTACCGCGCGCACGCGGCGCTGCAGCTCGGCGGCCTGCGCGGCGAGGCGGCCGAGCGCTGGATGGAGGAGGTCTACGTCGAGGTCGGCCTCGAGGCCTTCGAGCGGCGCTACCAGGGCAACCGCGCGCCGTTCCTCGTGAGCGGGCACGGCACGCTCCGCGCCGCCTCCATGCGCCTTCTGCGCCGGGTCTGCCGGCGCGAGGGCGTGCGCGGCCTCCTGCGCGTGGCTGGGTAGCCAGTGCAATTCCGTGCCCGCGCCATCATCCCTCACACCCAGGGCCGCCGCCGCCTGCAGATAACGCAAATAAATCGGCGGCAGAGGCTGCATCGTGTCCAGCTTGAATTTGACGTGCAGCCAGCGCCGCACCACGTGCTTGCGGTAGCGCAGCACTTGTCCGGCGCCCAGGCCGCGAATCAAAT
>JAPKHB010000098.1 GCA_026647295.1 Planctomycetota bacterium
TCTTCAACACCCAGGCCGGCGCCATGCTGCGGCGCTTCAAACGGCGCGGGCTGCGGGTGGAACAAAGGCTGCTGGTCCAAGGCATTCGACGCAGCGGTCTGACGCCTTCCGACATTCTCGAGATCGGTTGCGGTGTGGGCGCGCTGCATCTGACCTTGCTGCAAGACGGCGCCGCCGCCGCCCCCCGGCTCACTCCTGCGCGGGCATCCCGAACTGCCCCCACTCCTCCCTGGCCGGCCCGTAGATGCCCGGGACCGGGAGCCCGGCGACCTGGAGGAGGCGGACCTGCGGGTCGGAGCCCTCGAGCACGCGGCGCGCCTGGCCCTGCCGGCCGGGGCGCACGAGGGCGTCCCGGACCTGCTCGCGCTCTTCCTCGAGGACCTGGAGGCGGGCGGGCGGCTGGCCGGCGGGCGGAGCCTGGGCCTCGCGCTGCGCGCCGCGCGCGGGGCCTACCAGGCCGCGAGCGGGGGCCGGGTCGAGCCGATCGTGCGGCCCGCGCCGGCCGTCGGCCGCAACGACCCCTGCCCGTGCGGCAGCGGGCGCAAGTACAAGAAGTGCTGCCTCGGGATCCTGTGACGCGGTGCGGTACGAAGGCGACATCTATCGTCCGCCCAGCGAGGCCCGCTCCTACATCGTGCAGGCCACGATCGGCTGCTCGTGGAACCACTGCACCTACTGCGACATGTACCGCGCCAAGCGTTACCGCGTGCGTCCGATCGAGGAGCAGCTCGAGGACGTGCGCGAGGCGGGGCGGCGCTTCGGGGGGCTCGTCGACAAGGTGTTCGTGGCCGACGGAGACGCCTTGGCGATGGACCTCGAGACCTGGGAGGCGCTGCTCGCGGCGCTCGCCGCCGCCTTCCCCCGCCTGCGGCGCGTGAGCGCCTACGCGACCGCGCGCAACCTGCTGGAGAAGACGCCCGCCGAACTCGAGCGGCTGCGGGCGCGGGGGCTCACGCTGCTGTACATCGGACCCGAGTCCGGCGACGACGCGACGCTCAAGCGCATCGCCAAGGGCGCCAGCTTCGAGGAGCACGCCGAGGCCGCCCGCCGGGCCCACGCCGCCGGGCTGCGGCTCTCGGCGATCTTCCTCCTGGGGGCCGGCGGCCGGGAGCGCAGCCGCGAGCACGCCCTGGGATCCGCGCGGCTCGCCGCGGCCATGGACCCGCGCTTCGTCTCGCTCCTCACCCTGACGGTGATTCCCGGGACGCCGCTCGCCCGGCTCGCCGACCGCGGCGGCTTCACCCT
Organism: Planctomycetota bacterium; assembly: GCA_026647295.1. GTDB lineage: Bacteria > Planctomycetota > PLA2 > PLA2 > JAEUHO01 > JAPKHB01. Next base: position 1,246 of record JAPKHB010000098.1, read on the forward strand.
GCCCGACGTGCGCGGCCTCCTGGAGGAGGCGCGCCTCTTCGTCGCCCACGCCGCGCCCACCGACGCGATCTTCCGCAGCAACCACGCCAGCAACTGGCTCGCCCTGGAGGGCCGCCTGCCACGCGACCGGGAACGCCTCCTGGCCCAGATCGACGCGGCCCTGGCCGGGGAGGCCCGCCTGCGACCCGCGCACCTGCGCGGGCTGTAGCCCGACCGCATCCGTTCAGCCCATGCGAGTTGCGCACTGGGCGGGCAGCGCTCCGATCCGGCGGGCCGCACCTCCGTACCTCCTGCCCGTGCGCGCCTACGCCCGATGGTAGGCGTTCAGGGGTTGGAGGTTGGGACGTACGGCGCACCGGGAGGGGGCGCGGATGGCGCACGAAGGTCGCCGGATCCCGCAGTCGGAGAGGGCCCTCCCGCGTCGGACACGCCGCGCGAGGTCGCAGGGGCGGAACGGGTACGCCCGACCCCCGGGCGAACCGGCGCGCGCGCTGGTAGGCTGCCGGCGGTCGAGCACACCCGGAGGGTCATCATGGGCACGTTCCTCAAGGTCGCAGGGGCGCTCGCGCTCGTCGTCGGCGCGGGCATCGTCGCGTTGCTGTTCTGGAGCCACGGCGCGGGCGAGGACGCCCAGCGCGGCTTCTACGAGGCCGTCGGCAGCGGCGATCCCGACCGGCTGCTCGCGCGCTTCGACCCGGAGATGCTGGAACTCGTCGAGCCCGGTCCGCTCAAGGTCTGGATGGACGCCGTCGCGACGCACCTGGGCGCCTTCAAGGAGTTGAGCGGCTCGAACTTCTCCACCTCCAAGGAGACCCAGAACGGCCGCTCGGTGGTGAAGAGCGAAGGCAAGGTGATCTTCGAAAAGGGCGAAGGGCAGTCCCTGCTGACGCTGCTTGACGACAAGGTCGTGCGCTTCGAGCTGCGCTCCGACAAGCTGCCCGACCCATGGATGGACCACGCGCCCGAGGCCGCGCCGTACGTCGAGCGGGCCGTGGCCTTCGCCGGCCACCTGCTCGCCGGCCGGATCGCCGAGGCCCAGGCCCTCATGTTCGAGGCCCTGCGGGCCCAGGTACCGGACGAGGAACTGGCGCAGGGGATGGCGGAGTTGCGGGCGGGGCTCGGGGCGGATCCGCGCATCACGGCGGGCGAGCCGGCGTTCACGGGCGGAAAGACCCCGACGCTGCGGATCCCGATCGAGGTGCACGGCGAGGGCCGCCGCGCCGAAGGCCACGTGACCTTCCAGTTCACGCCCTGGAAGGGCCTGTTGACGGCGTACCGCCTGCGGCCGGCCGCGAACTGACCCCGCGCCGCCGGGCCCGGGGCCCGGGGCCCGGCCGGCGCACGGCGCCGGCTACGCGCCGCGGGCCGGCAACTTGACCGCGAGCCGTCCGGGCCCGATCAACGCCGAGGCCAGCGCCCCGAACAGGAACAGGGCGGGCAGTTCCACGCCCCAGGCGCCGGAATACTCATTGAGCGTGAACACGTCGTCGCTGTGCGCGAGGTAGATCGCAAAGGCCATGTTGGCCGCGACGACGAGCCCCGCCACGCGCCCGAAGAGGCCCAGGACGAGGAACGCCGGGGCCACCACCTCGCCGAGGTAGACCCCGTAGGCGAGGAACTCGGGCAGGTCCTTCGCCGCGAGCAGGGCCTCGATGCCGGAGACGCCGTCGAACTTCTTGATCCCGTGCAGGAAGAGCATGCCGCCGATCGCCAGGCGCAGGATGAGCTTGCCGAGGTCTTGCATGGCCGGTTGACTCCGTCGGGGGCCCCGTCCCCCCGGGGGGGAATCCTACCATCGGGGGGCCGGTTCAGCACTCGATCCAGTGCACGGCCAGGCCGCCCCGCGCGGTCTCCTTGTACTTGGTCTTCATGTCGGCGCCCGTGCGCCGCATGGTCTCGATGACCTTGTCGAGCGAGACGGCGTGGCGGCCGTCCCCGCCGAGGGCCAGGCGGGCCGCGTTGATGGCCTTCACGGCCCCCATGGCGTTGCGCTCGATGCAGGGCACCTGCACGAGCCCCCCGACCGGGTCGCAGGTGAGCCCCAGGTTGTGTTCCATGCCGATCTCGGCGGCGTTCTCGACCTGCGCCGGCGTGCCCCCGAGGACCTCGGCCAGGCCCGCGGCCGCCATCGAGCAGGCCACGCCCACCTCGCCCTGGCAGCCGACCTCGGCGCCGGAGATGGAGGCGTTGAGCTTGTAGAGGATGCCGATCGCGCCGGCGGTGAGCAGGAAGCGCACGACGCCGTCGTCGCCCGCGCCGGGGTGGGTCCTGACGTAGTGGTCCAGGACCGCCGGCACGATGCCCGCCGCCCCGTTGGTGGGGGCCGTGACGACGCGCCCCCCGGCCGCGTTCTCCTCGTTGACGGCGAGCGCGACCAGGTTGACGCGGTCCATCGCCGCCAGGGGGTCCCGGTCGCCGGCGGCCTCGATCCGGCGCGCCAGCGCCGGGGCCCGGCGCGGGATCCGAAGCCCGCCGGGCAGCACGCCCTCGCGCCCAAGGCCCCGGCGCACGCACTCCTGCATCACCGCCCAGAGGCCGAGCAGCCGCCGGCGCACCTCGTCCGCGGGACGCCAGGTGCCCTCGTTGGCCAGCATCAGGTCGGAGATCGAGCCGCCCGTCACCTGGCAGACCGCCAGCAACTCGCGGCCGGTCCGGAAGGGATGGGGCAGCGGGCCGGCCCGGTCCACCAGCGGGGCGTCCTCGTCGGCGTCGGGGCCCACGACGAAGCCGCCCCCGACCGAGTAGTACTCCCGTTCGAGCAGGGCGGCGCCCAGGGCCGAAGCGGCCGCAAGGCGCAGCCCGTTGGGATGGAGGGGGAGGGTCTGGCGGCGGTGGAAGACCAGGTCCCGGGCCGGGTCGAAGTCGATCTCCGGGCCCCCGAAGAGGCGCAGGCGCCGCTCGGCCGCCAGCCGTTCCATGCGCGGCCCGATCGCGTCCGGGTCCACCCCCTCGGGCGTGGCCCCCTCCAGGCCCAGGACCAGCGCGCGGTCGCTGGCGTGCCCCTTGCCCGTCTGGCCGAGCGACCCGAAGAGTTCGACCCGCACGCGGGCGACCTCGGCGAGCCGGCCGGACTCCGCCAGACGGGACACGAAGCGGCGCGCCGCCCGCATCGGCCCCACGGTGTGCGAACTGCTCGGCCCGATGCCGACGCGGAACATGTCGAACACCGAGAGGGTCATGGATCTCCGCCGCGGTTCGGGTGCCGGGCCCGGGAGTCTAGCCCGCGCCCGGCGCCCCGGCCCCCGCCCGGCCCGCGGCGGGCGGCGGGGGTCGGCCGCCACCTGGGGCTGGGCAGAGGCGGACCGGCGGGTCCACCCCGGTGCGTACGGGGTGGCCGAAGCGGCCCGGCGTATCCTGCCGACGCTCCCCCCGTCGCCCCCCGGGGCAAAGGTCAGGCGCGGGAGCCCCGAGGAGACTCCCGATGCGTACCTTCATGGCACTGGCCCTGGTGGCGTCCTTCCTGGCAGCCGGTTGCGGCAGCAAGGGATCCGGCGACAGCCCCGTCGGGGCGTGGACCCTCGACCTGGATCAGATGGTCGAAGCCGGCATCCCCGTCGCCCAAGCCGAGATGCGCAAGCAGATGGAAGGCATGGACGCCGAGCAGGCCAAGATGATGGAGGCGATGATGCCCGCCGCCGACAAGCTCGCCGAGATGATGCGGGCGCAGTTCAAGGATGTGAAGATCGAGATCGTCTTCGCGGCAGACGGCACGTTCACGGCCAGTACGAAGGGGATGGGCAAGGACGAGGCCAGCACCGGCACCTGGACCCAGAGCGGTCCGAAGGTCACGGCGACGCTCAAGACCAAGAACGGCGCACCGGCGGAGGGCGAAGACGCGGAACCGCGCGAACTCACCATGAAGGACGGCAAACTCTCCATGCAGCCCGCCCCCGAGGCGCCGGTCTTCTACTTCACGCGCAAGTAGCCGCAGCCGGTCAGCCCCCCAGACGCTCGGCGAGCAGGGCGCGCATGTGCTCCCAGGAACGGCGGTCCGCGGCGGGGTGGTAGCCCACGGCGTCGAAGCCGCGCGTGTCGGCCTCGGGGCTGGTGAAGCTGTGGCGCGCGCCGGCGTACTCCACGAAGGTGAAGTCCACGGAGGTCGCCCGGAGCCCGTCGCGCAGTTCCTGGATCGCCTCGGGCGTGACCAGCGGGTCCGCCGCGCCGTGGCACACCAGGACCGCGGCCTTCACGCCGGCGGCCTCCTCGGGGGCGGGCGGCCGGGGGTTGCCGTGGAAGCAGACCACGGCCCGCAGGTCGGCGCCCGACCAGGCCCACTCCAACACGAGCGTGCCGCCGAAGCAGAAGCCGATCGCCGCCGCGCGATCGGCGGCGAGTTCCAGGCCGTCGGCCCGGGCGGCCTCGATCAACGCCCGGCGGCCGGCCTCCAGGCGCCTCACCCCGAGGCCCTTCAGGTCGGCGTAGATCTCGCCGGACCAGGCCTTGGCGCTCTCGAATTCGTCGGTGAGGCGCCCCTTGCCATACATGTCCACGCAGAACGCGGCGTAGCCCAGGTCGGCCAGGCGCCGCGCACGCTCCTTGGCGTGCCCCCCGAGCCCCCACCACTCGTGCACCACGAAGACCACGGGGAGCGGGCCCGCGCGCGCGGCGTCGTAGGCGAGGTGGCCCTCCAGGGCGGTGTCGCCGTCGGCGTAGGCCACAGGGCGCTCGACCCGGCGGGGGCCGGCATCGGCGGGGGGTGCGGCGGCGGATCCCGCCGGGGTTCCCCCGTCACCTTCGCCGCAGGCTGCGAGGCCGAGGGCGGCGGCGAGGAGGAGGCCGAGCACGCGGAACCTGGGCATGGCATGGACTCCCGGCGCAGGGGGGTGGGGAGCCACTGTACCCAGCCCGCTCCGGGCGCCGGCCCTCCCACCGCGCGCCCGCGCGCGCGGCGCTCCGGCCGGCGGGAGGCGGTCCGCCCTACGGCGCGCCGGCCGGGTCCGAGGCCCGGCCCCCGGCGCGCGCCGCGAGCAGGCTGGCGACCGCGGCACCGGCCGTCACCAGCAGGGTGAGGAACAACCCGAAGCCGCGACCGGCCGGACCGAAGTCACGCAGGAGGTCGGTCAGCGTGAGTACGGCGGCGAGCCCATAGAGACCCGCCCCCGCCAGGAGCAGTTGCCCGGGCTTGAGCGGGACGGCGTTCGTGATCCCGCGCCACACCAGAAGCGCCGCCACGCCGCCGAGCAACGAAAGGATCAGGATCCACTCGCCCTTGAACTCGCCGTCGAAGCCGTTGGCCGTGGTGTCGGGAGCGCTCCGACCGACAGCGGCCGCGAGATCGCGAAGTTCCTTGGGCAGTTCGAAGGTCAACCAGGGCAACACGCAGCCGAGCAGGACGAGGGGCGCCGCCAGCGTCGCCACCTGCGCAAGTTGAGACCGGGACATGGCCGAACCCTCCGGCCGGGAGGCCGCAAGCGGCGGTCGCCCGGTCCCGGGATGCTAGCCGGCCTCCCCCGCTTGCGTTTCGGAGCCCCCGGGAAGATCGCGTGAAGTTCCGCACCCCCTCCCCCGTCCGATTTGGCAAGTAAGCACTTACTTGCTATCCTACCCCCGTGACCGCCGAGGCATCCCCGACCCGCCTGCCGAGAGCCCACCGGCGGACGCAGATCGCCCGGGCGGCGCTCGCCCTGATCGGCCGCGAGGGGGTCACGGCCCTCGGCGCCGCCCGGCTGGCCGCGGAGGTGGGGCTGACCTCCGGGGCGCTGTTCCGGCACTTCGCCTCGATGGAGGAGATCCTCGAAGCCGCCGTCAAGGACGCGGTCGAGCGCATCCAGGCGACGTTCCCGCCCCCGCACCTCCCCCCCCTGGTCCGGCTCCGGGCCCTGGCCGAGGCGCGGATCACGCTGCTCACCCGAGAGCCCGGACTCGCCTGGCTCCTGCGCAGCGAGCAGGCCCCGCTGTGCCTGCCGGCGGCGAGCCTCGCCCCGCTCGAGGCCCTCGTCGTCGCCTCGCGCCGCACCCTGCGGGCGGCGCTGGTCGAGGCCCAGGCCGCCGGCCTCCTGCGCCGCGACCTCGAACCCGACGTCCTGCTGCTGGTGTTCGTCTCGACCGTCCACGCCCTGATCGGCCAGCCCGGTCTGCAGGGCGTGCACGGCCGCGGCGGCCCGCCCGCAGGCCGAGCCCTCGACGGGCTCTTCACCCTGCTCGCGCCCCCCGGGGCGCCTCCTGGAGAACCTCCCCGATGACCACGCTCTCGCTCACCCCCTACACCCCGGTCGGCCAGGTGGCCGCCGAGGCCCCCCGCCTCACGCGCGTGTTCGCGCGCCACGGCATCGACTACTGCTGTGGGGGCGGCATCCCGCTCGCCGAGGCCGCCCGGCGCAAGGGCATCCCGGTCGAGACCCTGATCGACGAACTCACGGCCGAGGCCCGCGGCCCCGCGGGCGCGGGCGAGCGCTGGAGCGAGGCCCCGCTGGCCGCGCTGATCGAGCACATCGTCTCGGCCTACCACCGGCCGCTGGACGAGGAGCTCCCGCGCCTGGAGGCCATGGCCCGCAAGGTGTACCAGGTCCACGGCGCCAAGGACCCCCAGCGCCTCCAGGGCGTGCTGGACACGGTGCTCGCCCTGCGCGCCGACCTCGAACCGCACATGCTCAAGGAGGAGCGCATCCTCTTCCCCCTGATCCTGCGGGGGCAGGGCGGGATGGCCCACGGCCCCGTCAGCGTGATGACCTTGGAACACGAGGAGGTCGGAGCGCTCCTCGCCCGGCTGCGCGACCTCACCGACGCGTACACGCCGCCGGAAGGGGCCTGCAACACCTGGCGGGCGCTGTGGCACGGACTCGCCGACCTGGAGACCGAACTGCACGAGCACATCCACCTGGAGAACAACATCCTCTTCCCGCGCGCCCTGGGCACGCCGCTGCGCGTCTAGCGCCGGCAGCCCCCGCCCGGCGGGTCCCAAGGACCCGCCGGGCGCGGGCGCGGCCGTCAGGACCCGGCCGCCGCGAGGTCCGAGGTGCAGTGCGGGCAACGCCGGGCCTGCAAGGGCACGTTCAGGCAGCAGTGCGCGCACGCCTTCTCGGTGGGCGCCGGCGGGGGAGCCTCCTGCTTGAGGGAGTTGAGCGCCTTCACCACGAGGAAGATCGTGAAGGCGACGATCAGGAAGTCGATCACCGCGTTGAGGAAGAGGCCGTAGCGCACGACCACGGCGTCGGTGCCCTCCGCCCCCTCCTGGAGCGTGAGCCCGAGGTCCTTGAAGTCGACGCCGCCCAGGAGCAAACCGAGCGGGGGCATCACCACGTCGGCGACGGCGGAGGAGACGATCTTCCCGAACGCGGCTCCCAGGATGATGCCGATCGCCATGTCCATCACGTTGCCGCGCATGGCGAACTTCTTGAATTCCTTCAGCATGGCCTGCCTTTCCGGGCGCCCGGGGGGCGCCCCACGCAACCGGGGCGGGGCACTCTGCCAGAAAGCCAAAAGCACCGCGAGCCGCCGGGCGCAGGGCGCCCGGCGGCTCGCGGCAGGGTCCGAGGGCGAAAGCGCCCTACGGAGCGGGGCAGACGAAGTAGTAGGCCCAGTTGCGGCCCGGGAAGTCCCGGTCGCCGGCCCAGGCCGTCTCCTCGCCGCCGCCCGAGGGGGGCGGGCACTCGGGCTGGTCGAGCGTGATCAGCATGGTCTGGGCCTCCACCTTGGGGTAGAGGAGCACCGCGACCTTCTGGCCCGGGCCGGGCACGAAGCCCTCGCCGTTGGCCTCGACCTCGGCGAGCACCGCGGCCACCACGTCCTCGTCCGGGGCGATCCCGGCCCACAGGCCGCTGTTCGTGCCCAGGTCGTCGAGCAGCAGCCAGAGCACGGCCTGGATCTCGTCGCGGCCCGCGCCCAGGAACGAGTAGTCCCCGTTGAGCAGGTAGTTGACCAGGTCCAGGTTCTCGCCGCGGTCGACCAAGGCCTGCGCCGAGGGGTCGAGGCTCGAGACCATGAAGGCCTCGACGTTGCAGTCCATCGGGCGGTCCATGTCGACGCACCAGCTCGGGTAGGTGCCGTCGTACACGCCGGCGCCCTGGATCTGCGTGCGCGCGAACGCGGGCCCCTCGAGGGTGAGTTCCGAACACGTGTCCACGCAGTCTTCCGGCAACACGAGCACCGTGTCGCAGGGTTCCGGGTTCCCGCCGCCCCCGTGGACCACGGCGTGGGCGAGCACGACCCAGTCGCCCCGGGGCAGTTGGGCGCAGGGGATCGCCACGGTGTGGGTGGTCCCACCCGCGGCGGACTTGTAGCGGAAGCGGCCGGGGATCGGGCCGCCCTTGTTGGCCGGCACGCCCGCGAGGTTCGCGGCGACGTGCAGGTGGATCTCCGAGAGCGTCCAACCCCCGTGCGTCGCGTAGGTGAAGTAGACGACGTTGCCCACCTGGTGGACGGTGAGGGTGCCGGCGTCGTGGTGCTGGCCGGCCCACAGGGTTGCCTGGCAGAAACGGGCGCCCCCGCCGGCCTCGGCCTGGGGGGCGGCGCCCAGCGCGAGCGCGAGCGCCAGCGCGGACAGGGCGGGGATGAAGCGTCGAAGCATCGGCGGGTCCTCCTCGTATGGGTTGGGGCGGAGGCCCGCGAACGTCGTGCCCAGGACGCTGGGTCGGATCGGAGGCGGGCCGCCCGCAGGCCCGCGTCGATCTTGCGCAACATGCGTCGCGCCGCCAAGGCAGGTCCGGGCGCGCCGCGGCGCGCGCGGGTCAGGCGCGCGCGCCGGCCGTTTGGGTCGAATCGGCCACGGCCCGGGGCGCCGGCACGGGCGCCCCCGGCGCCGCGGCCGGGGCCGCGGCCGGGGCCGCGGCGGACGCACAGCCCAACGCCTCGTTGAGCAGGACGCACAGTTCCTGGAGTTCGTCGTCGCGGCGCAGCGTGAGCGGCCCCGGTTGGGCGCCGTCGCGCACCTTGCGCAGGTGGGCTTCGATGCGGTGCAGGGGCCCGGCCACGCGGAAGGAGGACCCGATCGCCACGCCGACCACGATGGGCAGGGCGAGCAGGAGGGCGTGCAGGCTGCGCTTGATCAGCACGGCCGGCCAGGCGTCCAGGAGGGCGGCGGAGTCCACGACGGGCTCGTCGGCCAGCGCCGCCACCTCGCGGTGGAGCAGGAAGCCCTGGATGGCGATCGCGATGACCGTGCAGCTCAAGACCAGGAGGGTGAAGCGGAGCTGGAAGCGCCGCTTGATCAGCATCTGCCGGCGCCGGAATCGCTTGGCCATGGTGTCACCTCGGGGGGTCCGGCCGGTCGGGGTCCGGACGGGGAGGACCCGCCCCCCTTCGGCCATCGGCGGGGGCGGCCTTGAGTCCGGGACGGGCGTTTTCTCCACATTTGTTGGCGGGGTCGCCGGGCGGGGCTCAAGCCCCCCCACCCGAACGTCCGAGAGGGGGCTGGCCCCTGCCCCCTCCCTGGACACACCCCCCGTGCCCGCTCCCGCCCCGCCTCCCCGCCGCGTCATGAT
>JAPKHB010000980.1 GCA_026647295.1 Planctomycetota bacterium
CCAGCGGCCGGAGACACAGAGCTGCGCGCCCACGGTGCATGCGCCGGTGGACACGAAGCCCCCCATGCCGTCGGGCTCGCCGCAGTCGCGCCGCTCGCCCTCGACGAAGCACTCGCATCCTTCGTCCGCCGTGCCGTCGCAGTCGTCGTCGACGCCCATCGTCGCGCAGCTCTCGGTCGCCGCGGGATGCACGGCGGGCCGCATGTCGTCGCAGTCGCCGGGCATGAACGACCAGCCACCGCCGGGCGGGAGGCCGCACGCGAGGTCCGATGTCGCGGAGACGCCGAACCCGTCGCCGTCGGCGTCGCGATAGATCGTCAGCAGGACCCCCTCGTCGATGCTCTCGTCGCAGTCGTCGTCGATGCCGTTGCACAGCTCCGGCGCGCCGGGATGGACCGTGGGGGCACCGTCGTCGCAGTCCCCCTCGCAGGCGGCGAAGCCGTCGCCGTCGGCGTCCGCTTCGTCCTCGCCGGGGGCGCCGTCGCAGTCGTCGTCCAGCCC
>JAPKHB010000981.1 GCA_026647295.1 Planctomycetota bacterium
ACGAGCACGGCCCTGCGCGGCGACCGGATGATGGTCAGGAGCCGCACGGTGAGATCGGTGCCGGCCTGGCCGCCCGCGGCGAGGGTGCCCGAGAGAGGGACGCCGTTCAGCATCGCGGAGGCGAGCGTCGCGGCCGCGGTCGACCGGCTCGCAGCCGCCGTGGCCGCGGCCGAGCCCGCCTATGCGGCGCAGCGCGTGGTGCCGGTCGCCGAAGCGGTCGCGACCGCGATCGCGCGCGCGCGCAACGCCCGCCGCCCGATCGTGCTCGCCGACACCCAGGACAATCCCGGCGCCGCCGCGCCCTCGAACACGACCGGCATCATCGCCGAGCTCCTGCGCCAGGATGCGCGCGACGCGATCGTCGGCATCCTCCACGACCCGGCGAGCGCGCGCGCCGCGCATGCGGCCGGCCTCGGTGCACGCCTCGACACCGCGATCGGCGGCGGGCTCGCCGGCCCCGGCCAGGCGCCGCAGCCCGGACCCTGGACCGTGACGGCGCTG
>JAPKHB010000982.1 GCA_026647295.1 Planctomycetota bacterium
GATCGCCACGAACGACAGCGCCGAAGGCCGCGCGAAGAACCGCCGCTGCGAGTTCGTCGTCGAAGGCGGCTGAGCCAAGGTCGAGCGAAACGGACGCTCGGGCGCGCGTCAGGCGTTCTTGCGCATCGCGCGCATGTTCGGCAGGCCGCTGCCCGACGTGTCGACGTCGAGCGCGTGGAGGAGGCCCTGGAGCAGTTGCGCGGGTTGTAAGCGGGAAGGTAAGTCGCATCCCTGTACGAGCGCCGCCAGGCGCGAATGCGGCGTCGACCGTCCCACCCACGTCGATTGCCCGCACGCAGGAATCGCGGCTCGCGCCGCTCCTACACGACACCCGCAAGCGCGCCGTTTCTTGCAGGAGCGCCGCCAGGCGCGAATGCGGCGTCGGCCGTCCCACCCACGTCGATAATGAGTCCGCCGAGTTCGCGGCTTGCGCCGCTTCTACAGGTCGGGGAGCCAGGCCGTGAAGGCCGCGATGGCGGCGCGCAGGTTGGCGTTGGCGG
>JAPKHB010000099.1 GCA_026647295.1 Planctomycetota bacterium
CGATCACCTCCGGGAGCGTGCGGTGGCCCGGGCGTTCGCGCGGGCGAGGGATCAGGTAGGTGGCGGCCGGATCCGGCCCCTGGGCGAGCAGCGCCAGCGGCACGCCCCCGACGCCCCGCCCGTCCGGTCCGAGGACGCGCCCGTCAAACCGCGCCGGCCCCGTCCGCGGCGGCGGGGGGGCGGCGCCGGGAGTGCCCGGGCGGGCGGGCCCCGCCAGGCCCGGGCCGCCCGGCGGCGCCTCGAGCTCGGCAGGGCGCGTGGGCCCTTCTGCGTCGCGCGCATCGGGCGGCGGGGAGGCTTCCCGGAGCAGCAGCCAGGCCGCGGCGCAAAGCGCCAGGCCCGACAGAAGGAATGGCCAACCTCGGAACCGACGCATCGCCGCCCTGCCACCCACCCTTCCGCCCCGCACCCCAGGGGACCCGGCTCGATGGTAGCCCCTGCGGAGCCCGGCCGCCCCGGCGAGCGCTACCGCGCGGGCCGGCGGATGGTGACCTCGGCCGGCCGGGCCGTGCTGCCGGCGCGGACGTCGCGCTCCTCGAAGGTCCAGGAGCGGTCGGCGGCGCCCCCCTCGAGCCGGAAGGGTTCGCCGGGGGTGAGGGCGCGCAGGAGGACCCGGCCCCTGGCGTCGGTGCGCCCGCACCAGCCCATCGCGAAGCGCAGGCCGGGAAAGCGGTCCGCCTCCAGGCCTCGCTGCTCGGGGCGCGCGAGCACCACGACCTGGGGCAGGGGTTCGCCGCGTTCGTCGAGCACCGTCACCTGGAGGGAGCCACCCGGGAGGTCCAGGTCCAGCGCCCGGGGCGCGCCCTCTTCCAGGACCAGGGCGGCTGCGCCGGGCCCCTGCGCCGAGTGCACCGCGAAGTCGTCGCACAGGCGCGGGTCGCCGAGCCACACGTGCAGCCGCACCGGCCCGGGCTCCAGGCCTTCGAAGGCGTAGCGGCCGTCGGCGTCGGTGCGCGCCAGCGCCCCGTCGCCCTTGGCCTCCAGCCCGGGCGCACCGCGCACCCCGAGGACCAGGCCCTCGAGGGGCGCCCCGCCCGCGGTGATCCGCCCCGTCAGGGAGGCGCCCCGCGCCTCGCGGCCCGGGGTTCCAAGGCGCACCTCGGCCACGGCGCCGGGTTCCACCGCCACCTTGTGTTCGGTGATGCGCAGCGGCTCGAGCGACTCGATCAGCCGCAGGCGCGCCGTGGCCGGCCGGCGTCCGACGGGCGTGGTGAGGTGCGCGGCGGCGAGCTCGAAGCGTCCCGCGTCGTCCGTGCGGACCCGGAAGGTGAGGCCCTTGCGGCTGGACAGCACCTCGCAACCCCGGGCCAGGGATCCGTCGGAAGCAAACGCCTCCCCGCGCACCCTCGCCCGGCGGTCCACGCGGACCTCCAGGGGCTCCGTGCGCTCGGGCGCCGCCGCGAGGCTCACGCGGCCCAGGTGCTCCGGCGTCTCGATCCACCAGGTGGCGGGCCGCCGGCCGGGGGGCTCCCCGCGCGGCAGCGGCAGGTCCACCTCGCCGCGCGCGTCGGCGCGCACGGGGGTCCCGCGCAGGAACACCTCGTCATCGCCCAATTCGAGGAAGGGCGTGAGCGTCGCGCCGGCGAGCGGCACCCCGCTGTGCGCGTCCAGGCAGCGCACGCGGCGGCGCGCCGCCTGGACGAGCACCAGGCTCGCCGCGGGGCCCTTGGGTCCGGACCCGACGGCGAGCAGGAGCGGCTCGAAGGCCGCGTGGCTCGCCAGGAGGCGCCAGGGCCCCGCACCGGGGGGCGGATCGAGCAGCAGCACCCCCGCCTCCACGCGCGCCGCCGCCGGCACGAGCGCGCCCGCGTCGGGAGCGACCTGCGCGCGCAGCCAGTCCGCGGGGTCGAGGTGGTCCTCGCGCACCCACGTGAGCGCCAGCGCCCCGGGGATCACTCCGAGCAGGCCGCGCGCGGCGTCCAGGTCGAGCGGGGCTCCACGCGCGTCGACGAAGCGCAGCGCGACGGCGGGCGGAGCCGGCGCGCCGCCCGCGGCGGGGGGCCCACCGGCGGGGGCCCCGGTGCCCTGGGCCAGCGCCGGCGCCACGCCCTCGGGCGCGCCTTGGGCCGGCGCCGGCGAGTCCCCCTCGGCCACCGGGCCCGGCGGCAGCGTTTGGGGACCGCTCTCCCCCGGCCAGACGAGCCACGCCGCGCCGAACAGGAACAGACCCACCAACCCCACCGCCACCGCCTTGCCCATCAACGCGCCTCCCGCGGCCGCGGCCGCCGTTTCGGTTGTGACCTGCGGCGGTGCAAGGCGCCCGGGCGCTTCGGGTTCGAGGCCCGCCAGGAGGGCGAGCCCCCGTCGCCAGTCCCTCCCCGCCCCCGGGCGCGCCGCAAGCGCCGCCCGCAGGTGGACGAGCCCACGGCGCGTGCGCGCCCGGACGGTCTCCACCGGGGCCTCCATGCGCCGGGCCACCTCCCGGGGCGCGAGGCCCTCGAAGTAGCGCAGCAGGAGCGTGGTGCGGTAGGGCTCCGTGAGTCCCACGAGGGCCTCGACCAGGTGGCGGTGCTCCTCGGCCTGGGCCAGCACCTCGTCGGCCGGCGCCGGGGGGCGCCCCCGCGGCGCGGCGGCCGCGCGCCGGGCCAGCCTTCCCTCCCGGCGGCGCAGCCCGGCCGCGGCCCGCCGCAGGACGGCGCCGAGCCACGCGCGCGGGTTGCCGGGACCGGGCGGGCGCTTGAGGGCGGCCAGCCACGCTTCCTGTTCGAGGTCTTCGGCCTCGGAGGGCTCCCGAACCAGACGGCGGGCCAGGGCCCGCACCCACGCCCGGTGCTCGAGCAGGGTCTCCAGCGGCACGGGGTCGGGGCGCGGCATCGGCGTCACAGCCTAGACTTGCCGCCGCCGGCAGAATCGGTGCACCCTGGACGGTGCGCCCGGACCGATTCCGAAGCGAGCCCCCCGGACCCCCCTGGGGCCCTGCGGCGCGGGAGGAGCCCCCATGAGGTTGTTGCGGGTGTGCGTGATGGCCGCCGCCTTGCTCGGGGCGCCGGCCGCGGGCCACGGTGACGAGGCGCCGCCTTCCGGGGCCGAGCAGCCCGTGGAGGCCTGGGCCGAGGACCTGGGCCCGGCGAAGGAGACGGACGTGCGGCGCCGTGCGGCGTACGCCCTTTGGCAACTCGGGCCGAAGGCGGGGGCCGCCGCCTTGGCCCTCGCCGAGGCCCTGGCCGACGCGGACCCGTACGTGCGCGAAACGGTGCGCAAGGTCTGCGAGCGGATCGAGTTCTTTGCGGCCATGGGAGCGTGGCAGAAGACGGTCCCGATCCTCGCCCGGCTGGTCCGAGAGGACTCGCGGACGGAGGTCCGCCGGGCGGCCGCCGTCCTGGCGTGGCGCATCAGCAGCGTGGACCCGGACCTCGACCGGTTCCTCCCGCTCGCCGAGGAGTTCCTGGAGGATCCGGATGCCGTGGTCCGTGCCAACGGCGCCGGCATCCTCTGGCACCTCGGAGCGGGGCTGGGGCGCCTCCCGGCCGAGGTGGCGAAGCGCCTGCGCGCGGCGCTCGCAAAGGGGCTCTCCGACCCCGACGTGGAGGCGCGGCTCTGGGCAGCCCGCGGCGTCCTGGGTCTCGTGGACCCCGAGGCCCTGCCCGCGCTCTCCGCCCTGCTCGAGGACGACGATGCGCGCGTGCGCGAAGCGGCCGTGTACGCAATCGGGGCCCTGCCCCTGCCGGAGGGCGAGCGCCGGGCCGAGACCCTGCGGCCCATCGTGCGCGCGCTGCGCGATCGCGCGCCCAGCGTGCGGGTCGCCGCCGCATCCACGCTGGGGGGGTGGGGGACCCCCGCCGAGGCGGTGCCGGAGTTGGAGGGGGCCTTGCGGGGGGACGCAGATCCCGCGGTCCTCAACGCGACCGCGTACGCCATCGCGGCGTCCCGGCGCCCGGAGGTGCTCGAAGTCCTGCTCGATGCGCTCACCAGCGAGTCGGGGACCGCGCGCGCGGCGGTCCTCCGGTGGCTGCACCAACTCGGGGCGCCCACCGCGCCGCATCTCCTCGCGCACCTGTGCGTCGATTCCGATCCGGGGGCCCGGTCGGCGGCGGCCTACTCCCTCGCCGCCCTGGGTTGGGCGGGGCGGAGCGCGGTGCCGGCCCTCCTGACGCGGCTCCGCTCGCCCGTCGCCGAAGAGCAGGCGGGCGCTGCCAACGCCCTGTGGATCCTTGCGAGCGCCGGGGTGCTGGAGGCCGCCGACACGCCGGCGCTGCTCGACGCCCTGCCGGGGGCTGCGGCGGAGGTCCAGGCGGCCGTGCTCACGAGCCTCGCCGAGGTCGGCGACGCGTCTGAACGCGCGGTCCACACGTTGGCCGCCGTCTACGACGCGACCGCCGACGAGGCGGTGCGCACGCACGTCGTGACGTGCTGGGCCGGACAGGGGCCGGCCGCCCGGCCGTGCCTCGATCGGATCCGGTCGGCGCGCGACGCCGCCGCGGGGTTCCGGGAGCGCTTCGCGGCCCTGCGCGCGCTGGTGGCCGTGAGCCCGGACGCGGTCGAGCGCGAGGCGGCGCTCGCGGAACTCGCCGACGCGGTCGGTGACGTGGCCCGTCCCCAGGAGGCCGCGTCGGCGCTGTGGGTGCTGGGCCTGCTGGGCCCGCGGGCGGGCCGCGTGGCCCCGGCCCTGGAGCGCGCGTTTGCCCAGGAGGGCTGGCCGGCGTCGGTGGCCGGGTCCGTGTGGGCGGCGCGCGTGCTCGTCGATCCGGGGCTGCTCGCGCGCGCCGGCGAGGCCGGGTCGCCCTCCGCGGCCGGGCGCCGGGCGCTGGTGGACCTGGTTGCGGCCGGTGCGCCGGCGGCCGGGGTCGCGGAACTGTTGTTCGCGTGCCTGGATGACCCGGAGCCGCGGACCCGGCGGGGGGCGCTGCGTGCGCTGCGCCGTGCCGGCAGGACGGTGGACGGCGCCCTTTCGCACGTCGCCGGGTGCCTATACGACTCCGACCCCGGCGTGCGGACGGAGGCCGAGAACGCGTTGGCGAGCCTGGTCGCGGCCGGGCATGGGGGCGCCGCCCCGGCGCGCTGACGCGGCCCCCGGGGCCGGGACGCATCACCCGCCCCGCACGCCGGGCCCGAGCAGGAGTTCGCCCCCGGCGTTGCGGTAGGCGGTGAGCGCGTCCTCGTGGGCGGCGCGGGCGCGCTCGAGCAGGGCGACAAAGCGCGGCTCGGAGCGCAGCGGCTCGAGCCACGGGTCCCGCTCCAGCGGCTGGGGGCAGGCAAAGCCGCGCGCCACGATGTCTTCCAGGCCTTCGAGCGCGCGCTCCTCGGCGCCCACGCGCACCAGGCTGCGCAGCAGCAGGTAGAGCCCCTCCGGGTCGCGGAATCCGCCCGCCGCGGCGCGTTCGAAGGCGGCCCGGGCGCCCGCGGCGTCCCCCTCCAGGGCGGCGCGCGTGCAGGCGAAGATCGCCTGCGCCGTCGCCTGGGAGGCGCGCTGCTCGCGCTCGCGGCAGGCCGCCACCGCCTGCTCGGGCCGCCCGAGCATGGGAGGCACGTAGCACGCCATCCAGGTGTGGTCCTCGAAGTCCTGCGCGAGGGCCTCGGCGTACTCGCCCCGCATCCAATGGGTGTAGGGCACGCTCGTGCGCAGGCCGGGGTCGAGGCGGCGTGCCCGTCGGTCGGCCTCCATCGACGCGTCGAGCAGGCCCACGAAGCGGCAGGCGACCACGAGGCCGGCGAACAGGTCCGCCGTGGTCGGGGCCCGCCGGGCCTGCTCGAGCAGGCGCAGCAGGGCGTCCTTGGGGCGGCCGAGGTCCTCGATCTCGTAGTGGGCGTAGAGGTAGTGGGCCACGGCGAGTTCGGGGCTCAACTCCAGGGCCCTTTCGAAGGCCTCGCGCGCCTTGCGGCGGCCTTCGTCGGCGGGGATCTCGCCGTACTTCGCCTGGATGCGGTAGATCCGCCCGAGCCGCGCCCAGGCCGGCGCGTAGCGCGGGTCCTCCGCGAGGCACGCCAGGTACAGGTCGCGGGCCGCGGGCAGCCGTCCGAAGGTGTAGGCGAGTTGGTTGGCCCGTAGGTAGCACTCGTAGGCCCGGGCCGTCGCGGGCGTGTCGGGCTGCAGGCGCCGGGCCCGGTCGCTGTTCCAGCGCACCTCGAGGCGTTCGACCAGGCGCAGGGCCAACGTGTCCTGCAGGCCGAACACGTCGGCCGCGTCCGCCTCCAGCGTCTGGGCCCAGAGCACCTCGCCCTCGGGCAGGCGCCGGAGTTGGGCCGAGGCCCGCAGGCGGCTGCCCGCGCGCAGCAGCGAACCGGAGAGCGCCATCTGGGCGTGCGTCAGTTCGGCGAGGGGCGCCAACGCGCCGCGGCGGGCGAGTTCCGCCTGCTCCTCCGTCCCGGGCTTGACCACCAGCCCGTCCAGGCCGGTGAGCGAGGCCGTGAGCGCGTCCACCAGGCCCAGCGGCAGGAAGTCGAGTTCCGGGTCGGGCCGCAGGAGCCGAAACGGCAGCAGCAGCAGGCGCTCCAGGCGCATCACGACCGGCGTCTCGGGCGCGCGCAGGCGCCGCTCGACGGCCGCCAGCGCGTCGGCCATCGCCCGCGCCGTCGCGGGGCGCAGCGCCGGGTCGCGGGCGAAGGCCGCCTGGAGCACCGCGTCGAGTTCCTCGGTCGCCGGCCCCCCGCCCAGCGCGGGCGGGCGCTCGTGCATGATCGAGTGGAACATCTCGACCGGGGTCTGACCGCGGAAGGCCGGCCGGCCGGTCACCATCTCGAAGAGCAGGGCGGCGACCGCGAAGAGGTCGGCCTGGGGGCCGATGGGACCTCCGGTCCACTGCTCGGGCGCCATGAAGCCCGGCGTGCCCAGCAGCATGCCCGTCTGCGTGAGGCGCGAGGCGTCGGCCTCCTGCGCGTCCAGCGAGAGCGCCAGGCCGAAGTCGAGCAGCCGCACGCCGCCGGGCGTGAGGAAGATGTTGGAGGGCTTGAGGTCGCGGTGCACGACCCCGACCCCGTGCAGCGCCTCCAGGGCGCCGAGCACCTCCCCGCCGATGCGCAGCACCTCCTCCAGCGGCAGCGCGCCGCGCTCCAGCCGCGCCGAGAGCGGCTCGCCCTCGAGCAGTTCCATGGCCAGGTAGAGGCGTCCCTCGGCCTCCCCGACCTCGAAGAGCCGGCACACGTGGGGGTGGTCGATCGCCGCCGCCGCGCGCGCCTCCCGCCAGAAGCGCTCGCGCAGCCGGGGATCGGCCAGGTGCTCGTGGATCGTCTTGAGCGCCACGCGGCGCCCGAGGCGCTCGTCCTGGGCGGCGTAGACCACCCCCATTCCGCCCCGGCCCAGTTCGCGGATCAGGCGGTAGGGGCCCAGACGCTCGAGCACGCGGGCAACATACCTGCGCCTCCTGGCAGGCGCAGCGGGGGCCGGGCCGGCCCCCGGCCGCGCGGGCCCGCGGCCCGCGCCGCCTACTTCGAAAGGCGCTCCACGGCGGAGAGCGCGGCCTCGCGCACCCGGGGCGAGGGGTCCTCCTTGGCCAGGCGGACGAGTTCGGCGCTGGCCTCCTTGCGGCCGAGCGCCGCCAGCGCCAGCACCGCCGCGCGCCGGATCTCGGGGTCCGGGTCCGCGAGCAGTTCGCCCAGCCCGCGCGCGGCCGGCGCCCGGCCCGCGGCGAAGGCCTCGAACTCGGCCAGTCGTTCGTGGTACTCGCGGATCGAGGTCATTGCCTTGCCGGCGTTCTCCGAGGCCAGCCCCTCCCGGAACTCGCGCAGGAGGTAGGGAAAGGCCTCCTTCAAGTGCAGCCGGTCGGCGGCCGCGATCAGGGCGTGGCGGTAGGTGGGGTTCAGGTCGGCCAGGGTCTCGCGCGCCGCCAGCGCTTCGCAGAGCCCGATCACGACCGGGGCGTCCTCGGCGGAGCCCAGCAGGTTCACCGCCCGGTGTGCCTGGCTGTGCCCCACCTGGCGTGCGAAGTCGTGGACGAGCGCCCGCCCCTGGGGGCCCGCGCCCGCCAAGACCCCGAGGATCTGCGGCACCTGCCGCGAGAAGCGTTCGTCGCCGAGCAGTTCCCGGCAGATCCGCAGGCGCAACTCGAGGGGGCACTCGGGCAGGGCGGAGATGGCGGCCTGGAGGTTCTGGTGCCGGGCGGCTGGCACGGGCACGGCGGCGAGCGGGAGGTCCAACCCGCGCAGCACGACGAGCAGCCGCTCGTCGCCGCTGCGCATTAGGGCCCGCCAGATCGTGAGGGGCACGCTGATCTCATCAAGGGAGATCGCGGGTGCGTCGAGCACCTCGAACCAACGCGCGTCCAGCGCGGGCGGGAGGCCCGACTCGCCGATGGAGTGCGCCGCCTGCAGAAGCCGCTCGGCGTCGGCGGCCTTCGGGGCGCGCCGGACGGCGTCCAGGAAGGCCGTCCAGAAGGGCTGGCCGTGGGACAGCAGGCGCTGACCGTCCTGCGGCCACCGGCCGTGGGCGGCGATCGCGTCCACGAAGGCGGGGTCCGATGCGAGTTCCAACGGGATCGGAATCCCGGACTCGGACAGGGCCCACGCGAGGCTGCGGAGGCGCGAGTGGTTCCCCTCCGGCTCAAGCAGCCTTCCCCAGGCCGCCGCGGCACTTTCGGCCCTTGCGGCCGGTTCCTGCCGGCTTCCGAGCAGTCGCGCCAGACGGGCGAGCACCTCCGGCACGGGGCCGTCCAGGGGCAGCCGCAGGTGGGCCTCGAACATGCGCTGGAGTACCGGCGCGGGGAGATCCTCGGGCCGCAGCAGGGGCTGCTCCTCCTTGCGCCTGGGGAAGACCCGGGGCCCGAGGAGGCCGAGCGCGCGGTCGCCGACCGGCCCCGGCTCGGCCGCCAGTGCGAGCACCCGGTCCAGCGCCCCCGGCGCGCCCTTGAGGAGCGCCGTGTCGAGCCAGATGAGGGTCTCGGTGTCTCCGGCGAGGTGGCGCGCCAGCGCCTCGGCGGCCGGCGCGTGGCGGGCCTCCAGGGAAAGGAGCTTGGCGCCGTACTGACGCTCGACCTCGGGTTGCGCGCGCAGCCGGGCGAGTCCCGCAAGCAGGCGCGCCGCCCCGTCCTCATCCTCGCGGCCCCGCGCCTCCAGCCCGGCCAGCGCGGCGGCGCGCGTGAAGCCGTCGCCTTCGGCCACGGCCTCCACCAGCGCGTCGACCGCGGCCGGGCCACCCAGCCCCGCCAGCAGCGTCGCCGCAAAGCGCGCCCGCTCCGGGCGCGCGCCGCGCACGATGCGGGCGAGCACCGGGAGGGCGTCCTGCCCGAGCGGGCTCAAGGCGCGGCGCAGGTTCTGCTCGAGGTTGTTGCGCTCCTGCCAGGCGAGGGCGTCGCTGCCGTCCAGTTGCGAGAGCAGGTCGTCGATCTTGCGCTCGAGGGGGGAGGCCGCGGCCGGCCCCGCCTCCGGGGCCCGCACGACGATCTCGGCGAGCGGCGAGCGCGCCCGGCTGCCCGGCGGAAGGAGGCGCAGCAGGGCGTCGTGCACCGCGCGCTTCTGGGCCTCGTCCATGTGGGCGGCCGCGTGCTGGGTGGCGCGTTCGAGGGCGGCGATGGCGAGCGACGCCTCGCCGCGGGCCTCGTGGAGCCGGGCCTGGGCGAGCAGGGCGAGGAGCGCGGCGGGCCCGCGGCCGGAGCGCTCCGCCGCCTCGCGGTACAGCGCGAGCGCCCGGGCGGGGTCGTGCTCGACGACCTCGGCCACGCGGGCGCGTTCGAGGAGTTCGCGGGCCTGTTCCTCTTCGCCGGCGCGGGCGCGCGGGGCGAGGCCGAGCAAGAGGAGGAGGGCCAGGAGCCAGGAGGCGGGGCGTGCGGCGACGGGCATGGCGGGTCTCCGAAGTCGAGGATGCCGGACAACCTCGCGCCGGGGGCCGGGGGCGTTGTCAACGCGGCGCCAACGCGGCGTCACGGGATCGTAAAACCTCACGGCGCCCCGTCGCCGTCGGCGACGGGGTCGGGGGCGGGGTCGAAGCGGTAGCCCACGCCGTGGACCGTGCGGATGTAGCGGGGCTCGGGGCCGGTGTCACCGAGCTTCTCGCGCACGCGCGCGACGTGCATGTCGACGGTGCGCGTGGTGGGGAAGCGCTCGTAGCCCCAGACCTCGTCCAGGAAGCGCGTGCGCGAGATCACCTCGCCCGGGTGCGCGAGCAGGAGCGCGAGCACGCCGGCTTCCCGGCGCGTGAGTGCGTGCTCCGCACCCGCGCGGCGTACGACCATCGCGCCCAGGTCCACCTCGGCTGCGCCCAGGCGCGCGGTGCGCGGGGCCTCGGGGCGCGCGGGGCGCAGCCGGGCCCTGACCCGTGCGAGCAGTTCCTTGAGCGAGAACGGCTTGGGCAGGTAGTCGTCCGCGCCCAGGTCCAGGCCCCGCACGCGGTCCTCCTCGCGGCCGCGGGCCGTGAGCATGAGGATCGGCAGCCGGCTGCCCTCGGCGCGCAGCCGCCGGCACAACTCGAACCCGTCCAGCCCCGGCAGCATCAGGTCCAGCAGCAGGAGGTCGTAGCGGCCGCGGCGGGCCTCCGCGAGGCCCTCCGGGCCCGCGCGCACCCAGGCCACCTCGTGCCCCTCGCGCCGCAGCGTGTCGGCCAGGACGGCGCCGAGCGCCTCTTCGTCTTCCACGAGCAGGAGGCGGGCGGGTCTCATGGCGCCGGTCCCACTTCGACGACGAACACGCTGCCCCCGCCGGGGCGGGGCTCGTGGCGCAGGGAGCCGCCGTGGGCCCGGACCACCTGGGCGGCGACGTGCAGGCCCAGCCCGACCCCGGGGACCGCGCCGGCCAGCG